>JBKJMP010000061.1:0-3220 GCA_046596395.1 Gemmatimonadaceae bacterium | reverse complement strand
ACTTCCGCTGACTGCCACCGAGCTTGGCGCGCAGATGCGCCCCGAGCCCCCCGACTTCAATTTCGAGGCGGCGAAGTTCCCCACGCTGCGGTATCGCATGGTCGGGCCGGCGCGCGGAGGTCGCGTCACCGCCGTCGCTGGCGTGGTGCAGAGCACCAACACCTTCTACTTCGGCTCCACGGGCGGCGGTGTGTGGAAGACCACCGATGCCGGCGGGTCGTGGCGGAGTACCGGCGACCAGGCGTTCGCGTCCTCGGGCATCGGCGCCATCGACGTAGCCGACTCTGACCCCAACGTCATCTACGTCGGCACGGGCTCCGAAGGCATTCGCAGCAACGTCTCGATCGGCCGCGGCATGTACAAGTCCACCGATGCGGGGCGCACCTGGCGGTTCATCGGCCTGCGCGACGCGGGACAGATCGGCGCGGTCGCGGTGCATCCCACCAATCCCGACATCGCGTATGCGGCCGTCGTTGGCAATCCGTTCGCGAACACGCGCGCGCGCGGGGTCTACCGCACGCGCGACGGCGGCGCCAACTGGCAGCAGGTGCACTACCTGTCCGACAGCACCGGGGCGGTGGACGTCGAGCTCCAACCCGGCAATCCCGATGTGATCTACGCGTCGATGTGGCGCGGCGCGCGGCGCCCGTGGACGGTGATCAGCGGCGGCGGCGAGGATGGCATCTACAAGAGCGTCGATGGCGGCGATACGTGGAAGCGGCTCGAGGGCGGCTTGCCCACGGGCGTCGTCGGCAAGAGCGACCTGAGCGTGTCAGCCGCGATGCCGAACCGCATCTATGCGATCATCGAGGCGAAGGCCGGCGGCGGGCTCTATCGCTCCGACAACGCGGGCGACACGTGGACACTCGTCAGTTCGCAGGCGACCCTCATCACGCGTCCCTTCTACTACGCGAACGTGGACGCCGATCCCACCAACGGCGACGTCGTCTACGTCAGCACCGAGGGATTCTACAAGTCCACCGACGGCGGTCGCACGTTCCGTTCGGCGCGCACCCCGCACGGCGACAACCATGACATGTGGATCCACCCGTCGGCGAACGGGCAGGTCTTCGTGCAGGGTAATGACGGCGGAGCGAATGTCAGCGTGAACGGTGGAGCGACGTGGAGCACGCAGTACAACCAGCCGACCGCCGAGATCTACCAGGTTGCGGTGGACAACCAGTATCCGTACCGACTGTACGGCGCACAGCAGGACAACAGCACCCTCATCGTGCCGAGCCTGCCGGCGACGAGCTCCAGCCCGGACGATCCGATCCAGAGCTGGCGTCAGGGCCCGGGATGCGAGACCGGTCCGATCATTCCCCACCGCACCAACCCCGACACGGTCTATGGGTCGTGCAAAGGGCAGTTCAGCCGCATGAGCATGCGCACTGGCCAGGAGAAGCAGTACTGGGTGGGCGCGCAGTCGCTGTATGGCAACGCCGGCAAGGATCTGCGATTCCGCTTCCAGCGCGTCTCGCCGATGGATCTCTCTCCGCACGACACGCGCACGATCTACTACGGGTCGCAGCACGTGCACCGCTCGCGTGACGAGGGTGTCACGTGGGAACTGCTGAGTGGTGACCTCACGGCATACGATCCCCGCTATCGCAACGCGATCTCGGGCGAGCCGATCACGCTCGACGTGACGGGCGAGGAGATGTATGCCACGCTCTACGCCATCCGCGAATCACCCGTCACGAAAGGGGTGATCTGGACGGGGGCGAACGATGGGCCGGTTCACGTCTCGCGCGACGATGGCCGGACGTGGACGAACGTGACACCGAAGGACCTGCCCCTCGGTGGGCGCGTCCAGAACATCGATCCGTCGCCGCACCGCGCCGGCGCCGCGTACATCGCCGTCCTCCGCTACCTCCTCGGCGATTTCCGTCCGTACATCTACAAGACGGAAGACTATGGGAAGTCGTGGACGCTGCTGACGAACGGCTCGAACGGCATTCCCGGTGATTCCCCGACTCGCGTGGTGCGCGAGGATCCGGCGCGCCCCGGCCTCCTCTACGCGGGAACGGAGTTCGGCGCATACGTCTCGTTCGATGATGGAAAGAACTGGCGATCGCTCCAACTCAACCTGCCGATCACGCCCGTCACCGACATGCGCGTGCATCGCAACGATCTTGTGCTGTCCACGCAGGGGCGGTCGTTCTGGATCCTCGATAACCTCACGCCGCTGCATCAGCTGACCGACGCGGTTGCCGCGAAGCCCTCCCATCTCTTCAAGCCGCGTGAGGCGACGCGCTATCGCTATCGCGCCGGCTTCGGTGGTGCCGAGGCGGACCGCGGCGCGTCCGATGATGCGCCGCAGTATCCGCCGGCGGGTGCGATGATCGACTACTGGCTCGCGTCGCCCGCCCCCGTGACGCTCGAGATTCTCGACGCCAAGGGGACGGTGGTGCGCACGTTCGCCGCAGACAGCGCCCGTGGTGGCACCGCCGTTCCGGCGCGCGCGGGCATGAATCGCTTCATCTGGGACATGACGTATCCGGGCCCGGTGAGTGCGGCGGGCGGCGGCGGTGGTCGTGGCGTTGGTGGTCCGATGGCGGCTCCCGGCACGTACTCCGCGCGGCTCACGTCCGGTGCCACGACGACTACCCAGCCGCTCGTGCTGCGCGCTGACCCGCGCGTCACGCGCGATGGGGTTTCGCAGGCGGTGCTCGAGGAGCAGTTCGCCTTCAACCTGAAGGTGCGCGACCTCGTGACCGACGCGAACGCTGTTGCTGCGCAGCTCCGCACATTGAAGAACCCGGCGCTCGATGCGGAGTTCTCCACGCCGCCGATTCGCTACAGCCGTCCGGGATTGCAGGCGCACATCGCGTATCTGTACGGGATGTCGCTCCAGGCCGACCAGAAGATCAGCAGGGATGCGATCGACCGGTACGCGGAGCTGCGCAAGGCGCTGGATGCGATGAAGGCGCGGATGAAGTAGCGGCTCGCAGGTTACGATGCGGCCTTCCACGCCCGACGGGGACACGAGCGACCACGCGAGATCCGCTCGGCAGGATTCGCGCGACGGGCACGCTATAGTCGCGATCCGCCGTCCTGCCGGAGAGCCCATCTCAATCGACGAACTTCGCGACCAGCTCACGGCCTCCGTCGGAGCGAGCTATGGCATCGAGCGCGAACTCGGCGGCGGCGGAATGAGCCGTGTCTTCCTCGCGACTGAGACACGGTTCCAACGGCAGGTCGTGCTCAAGGTGCTCGC
>JBKJMP010000019.1:0-5930 GCA_046596395.1 Gemmatimonadaceae bacterium | reverse complement strand
CACCGCTGACAGCGCGCGCTGAGCGCGAGGTGCGGCGGTCCCTGCCTCGGACAACGCACGCGCCGGACAACCCTGCGGGGGAGCGACCTGTGACCAAGCGAATCAGTCTGCTGGTGTCGGCACTGGCGGTTTTGGCGTGCAGTCGGGGCGACCAGCAGGATTCGCCCGGCACGCAGGCCACACCGTCGGCTAGCGCCATGCGGGGCCCGGATCACCTGGTCCTGCGGGTCGCGTCTGCTGGGGGTGCCGCGCGCGTATACGCCTACCCGCGCCTGGACACTGTGCTCTGGAGCGCGTCGTCCGCCCCCGCTCCCGCGCGCGTCCTCGCGTTCGACGCTGAGGCGGGCTCGGTCGCCTACGTGGACACGAAGGGTGCGCCTGCGCGTATCGACTTCCGTCAGGGGGTGGCGGAGCGCGTCACGCGGACGAAGCTCACCGGGCTTTCCTCGTGGGATGGGTCGAACGTGTACGGGATCACGGCCGAGGGAACGGCGGAGCGATACGGTCCGAACGTTCCGTGGAAGTTCAAGCCTCCAATCACCGCTCGCGGCGTGTTCCCCCAGCCCGAGGGTACGGTGCTGGTGCTCGCACAGCACGGCGACAGCAGCGTGGTGTGGCGCATTCGCCCGCCGGCGACGAAGATCGTGGACTCGGTCTCGCTGACCAAGGTGGACCGTACGCTGCGCACCCAGGTGGGCGATCGCCTCTATCTGGGTTCCGGGCGTGAGCTGACCGGCGTGCGCACGCGCACCATGGTGCGGACCACGAGTGTCCAATTCGACGAGGACATCGAGCTCCTCGAGGCAACGCCAAGCGGAGACCGCGTGTTCGTGGTCGTGCGCAGCGGCACATCCGTGGAAGTGGTGGACCGGTTTCGCGAAGCCATCAGCGGGCGCATCGAGATCGGGCGCCACGCCGCCGACCTGCGGGTGGACCCGCTCGGCCGCTACCTGCTCGCGCGGCCGGAAGGATCCGACAGTGCGATCGTGATCGCACTCGGCACCAATCGCGTGATCGGTGCCGTGTCCACCGCGTGGCGCGAGGACCTGCCCTTCGTGGCGCCCGACGGTGGCATCGCGCTCGCGCGTGGAGCCGACGTGATCATCGTTGATGCGGAGACGCTGCAGCAGACGAAGCGCGTCGCCGGCGGAGCGTCGGACTTCTGGTACGCGTTCCGGTGGACGGGCTTTCGACCCCGTGACGCGCGCCTCGATAGCCCGGTGGACTTTACTGGCCCGCCGGTGGACTCCGGGCGACGCACGGACTCGGTCGTCGCTGGCGTAGACAGCACCACCCCGGCGCCGCTACCCACGCCGGCGCCGCGCGACACGGCCCGGCGCCCCGCTGTATGGACGCTCTCCTTTGCGGCGGTGCTCGTGCCCGAGAAGGCGCGTGAGCTCGCCGCGCAGATCCGCGTCGGCAATGAGAGCGCACGCGTCGTGACGGCGATGCGGGAGGGATCCACGATCTACCGCGTCGTGATGGGCCCCTTCCCCACACGCGAGGAAGCGGAGCGAGTCGGCCGCGAGTCGAAGCAGTCGTTCTGGGTCTACGAGGGAGGTCCGTGACGCAGGAGCTCGACTGGACTCAGCGTGGACGCGAGCTCGGCGCGACGCTGGATACGGCTCACTCCATCGTTGTGGTCGGGACCGATGCCACGGACGCCTCCGAGGTGGCGCTGGGGATTGCGCGCGTACAGGCGCTTCGCCGTCGCGTCGCAGTCGGCGACCTGTTTGGGGAAGCGCCGCCCCTCCAGGCGCTGCTCACCAGCGACGATCCGCATGGGATCGTGGACAGCTTCACCTTCGGTGTCTCGCTGAATCGCATTGCCCACGCAGTCGCCGATGCGGGCGAGCTGTTCATCATGCCGAGCGGCTCGTCGCCGCTCGAGTACGAGGAGTTGTTCGCGAATCCACGGTGGCGTCGCCTGTCGTCCGGGTTCCGGGAGGTCGGGGCGCTGTTGGTTCTCGTCGCGCCGGCCGATTCCGCCAACCTCGCCGACCTCGTATTCGCGACGGATGGCGCAGTGATCGTGGGCGACACTGTTCCCGCGGAGATTCCGGTGGCGCAGACGGTTGCCTGGCTGCGCCCCAGGCGCGCGCGCCCGACAACGGGAACCGGGGCGCCGCTGGCGATGGTCGAGGCCTCTCGCGCAAAGCCGCGTGGCCATGACCACCGCATCCTCGCCGGCGCAGCAGGCCTCGCGCTCGCACTGGCTGCCGTGGCCGGGTTCGCGTGGTTCGCTGCGCGTCCGTATGCCGCGGTCCGGAGGGACCGCGTTGCGGGTACCGCCACATCGCCGGTGGTGGCGGGGCACCTGGTCGCGGACAGCGTCGCGGCGGCCCGAGCGGACAGCATTCGCCGCGACAGCATCGCGGCGGCGGGTACCGTGATAGCGGTGGTGGACTCGTTTCCCGTGCTTCAGCCGGTGAACTCGGGCGACGCCGCACGCGCGTCCGCGTGGGCAGTGCGACTCGAGCAGACGAATACCCCCGCGGGCGCTATCTTGGACCTGCGCGGACGATTCGAGAACGTGCCTGCCGGCACGTACGGCCTCGACCTGCGAACCCGTGTCTTCCTTCTCGTCGGCGGAGCCTCTCCCACGCGTGTCGGGGCAGAATCACTTCTCGTCCGGCTACGCACGCAAAAGGTGCTGGGGGCAGGAACCGGTAGTGTCGTGTCTCTTCCGTATGCCTTTCTCGTGCAGGCCGACGTTCCGGCAGCGGACGTTCCTGCTCGCCTCGCGCGCTTTGCGGCGCGTGGACAACCTGTGTATGCGCTGCGCCAGGCGAGTGGCACAGCCAACTTCTATTTCGGCGCGTACGAAAGCCCGCAGCACGCGGCGCTCGCCGTTCCATCGGTGCGCGAAGCTGAGTTGACGCCGACGCTGGCATATCGAACAGGGAGAGTGTTCTAGTGCGGTTGACCAAGCTCGAGCTGCATGGCTTCAAGTCGTTCGCGGATGAAACGCAGCTCGTCTTCGAGCCAGGCGTGACGGCGATCGTGGGCCCGAACGGCTGCGGCAAGTCCAACGTGTCCGACGCGGTGCGCTGGGTGTTGGGCGAGCAGCGTGCGCGTCTCATGCGCGGCGCCAAGATGGATGAGGTGATCTTCCAGGGATCCTCGGCCCGCCGGCCGGTGAACGTTGCGGAGGTCTCGCTCCACTTCTCGAACGACGAGGGCATCCTGCCCGTGCCGTTCAAGGAAGTCGTCATCACGCGGCGATTGTCGCGCTCGGGTGAGAGCGACTACTTCCTGAACCGCGCGCCCTGCCGTCTCCGCGACATCTCGGACATGCTGCGAGGCACTGGGCTCGGTGCGGGAACGGGAGTGGTCATTGAGAGCCGCATGATCGATGCGCTGCTGTCCGACCGCCCCGACGAGCGGCGTGAGTTGTTCGAGGAGGCCGCGGGTGTCGGGCTCTATCGCGATCGGCGACGCACGACCGAGCGCCGGCTCGAGGAGACCACCGGCGACCTCCAGCGTCTGGATGACCTCATCAATGAGGTGTCCAGTCAGGTGAGGAGTCTGGCGCGCCAGCGTCGCCGCGCCGAGCGGCATGCCGAGATCATGGCGCGTCGTTTCGCGGTGGAGTTGTCGCTCGCGGCGCGGTCGATGGTCGCGTGGAAGGAGGAGCTCGAGCGTCTCGAGCTGCGCGTTGTGGAGCTGCGCGAGCAGCTGCCCGCCACGCAGGACGCCGTGGTCGATGCGGAGCTCGCGCGCGAGACGGCGCAGGGCGCCCGCGGTGCAGCGGAGGCGCAACGGAACGAGTTGTCGCGGCTTGTGAGCGCGCAGCGCGAGCAGGTGCAGCGCATTCGCGGCGAGATGGCCGTGGCCGAGGAGCGCCGACGGAACTCGACGTCGCGGCGCGAACGCGCGGAGGCGGAGGCCACGGCGGGCGAGCAGACGGGCACCAGGATTGCCACGGAGCGGGAGTCCGCCGGCAGCGAGCGTGCGGAGGCCGACGGCGACCTTGCGCGCGCCGACGCCGAGCTCGCGCAGCATCAGGCCGCCGAGAACGAAGTGCGACGCATCGTGTCGGACGCGCGGA
The DNA here is from genome assembly GCA_046596395.1 of Gemmatimonadaceae bacterium. Lineage (GTDB taxonomy): Bacteria > Gemmatimonadota > Gemmatimonadetes > Gemmatimonadales > Gemmatimonadaceae > AG11. Next base: position 1,879 of record JBKJMP010000019.1, on the reverse strand, counting down.
CCGCAGTGGAGGCGGCGGAGCGGCGGCTGCGCGAGCTCCAGGACCGCGGCCGGCAGATCGAGCACGACCGCGAACGTGCGACGCGCGAGCTCGACGAGCTGACGCAGCGCACCGAAGCACTCGCCCTCGAGCGCGCGCAACTCGACGATGCCCTCGCGAATGCGGTGCGTGAGCAGGAGGAGTCGCAAGCGAGCGCAGCGTCGGCGCAGCAAGCGGCCAGCGCGGCCGCCGCGGATCTCGAGGCAGCGCGCGCCGCGGACCGGAGTGCGCGAGAGGCCGACTCGCTCGCGCGTGCGGAGTTGTCGCGCGCCGAGGAGGCGCTGGCGTCGCTCCAGGGACGTGTGAATGCGCTCGAGCAACTGGAGCGAGATCGCGTTGGCCTCGCGCCCGCAGCGGAGAAGCTCCTGCGCGAGCGCGAGAAGTTCGGCGAAGGCGCCGTGCTGGGCCCGTTGTCGGACTTCATCGGTGCGGACCAGGGCTCCGCGCTGCTCGTCGAGAAGTTCCTCGGCAATTCGGTGCATGCCGTGATCGTGCGCGATGCCGCCGCGGCGGGCGCGGTGCGCGCGTGGCACGCGTCGGCGAACCCCGGGCCCCTGCTGCTCCTGCCGCTGGACGCGATGTCCGACGATGGCGCCGGCGAAGCGCTGCCTGATGCGCTTGCGCACCTCGTCGATGCCGCGGCACCTGCGGGTGCCTGGATTCGCAACCTGCTCGGCCACGTGCATGCCGTGGACGATGGCCGCGCGTTTGTGGATGCGCGTGGCGCGGTCTGGCTCCCGGGCACGACCGCCGGACCGGGCCCCCTGCGCCGCCGCGCCGAGCTGGCGACGTTGCGGAAGGAGCTCGCAACGCTCGAGCGGGCGAGGCACGTCGCGCTGCAGTCGGCGGACGCGATGCGCACCGCGCTGGGCGAGAGCGAGCGCCGTGTCGTCGAGGCGTCCGACGCCTCGTCGCTGGCGCAGCAGCAGTCACGTACCACCGCGGAACAGCATGCGGAGCGCGGGCGGCGGGTGGCTCGTGCAACGAAGGAATCCGAGGACGCAGGCGCACTCGCCGCTCGTCTCGATGGGCGTCAAGCCGACGTCGCTCAGCGAAGGACGTCGCTCGACGCGGATTCAGCCTCGCTCGCGGCACTCGCGGCCACGCACGAGGAGGACATCGCGGTGGCTCGTGCCCGCGCCGCCGAAGCCGATGGGCGCCAGGAGGAAGCGCGTGAGCTCCGCACGCGATGGCAGGTGCAACAGGCACAGGCGCGCGCGCGCGTGCAGATGGCAGTCGATCGCGAGCGCCGGCTCACGCAGGAGGTAGAGACGGCGTCGCAGCGACTCGCCCAGTTGCGCATCGAGCTCAACGAACTCGCGCAGTCGGACAGCGTGTTGACGGATCAGATGGCGGCGTGGACGCTCGACCTCGAGACGCGCGAGGCCACGCTGGCGGATGGCGAAACGCGCCTCTCGGATGCGGAGGGCGCGGTGCGCCTGGCGGACGAGACACTCGCCACCAGCGACCTGTTCCTGACCGACGTGCGGCGCAGATCGAGCGCGGTGACAGACGAGTTGCATCACGCGGAATTGCGGTTCACGGAACTGTCCGGCCGTCGACTCGCCATTCGCGAGCGGCTGGAAACGGAGTGGAAACGCCCGCTCGACGAGATGATCGCGGACGTCCCGCCGCTCGACATCGATGACGAGACGCTGAAGGCCGAGGCCGACGACCTGCGCAGACAGCTTGACCAGCTGGGGCCCGTGAACGTGCTGGCCATCGAGGAGCATGACGAGACGGTGAAGCGCAACGACTTTCTCGTGGCGCAGCGCACCGACCTGTTCGAGGCGCGTGCGTCGTTGCTGCAGGCCATCAAGGAGATCGACGCCACGGCGCG
>JBKJMP010000016.1:0-3465 GCA_046596395.1 Gemmatimonadaceae bacterium | reverse complement strand
AGCATCTGTCCCCCGTACTTCCGCGCGTACAGCCAGTTGAAGAGCGCGGTGCGCGCGCCGCCCACGTGCAGGTATCCGGTGGGCGAGGGGGCGAAGCGAAGGCGCGGGACGACGGACATGGCGAGGGCTCGATGCGAGGCGACGAGAAGTCCATAACGCGAAGGCCCGCCGGGGAGGGGGCGGGCCTTCTGAGCGGAGAGGGAGGGATTCGAACCCTCGATACCAGTTTCCCAGTATGCCGGTTTAGCAAACCGGTGCCTTCAGCCTCTCGGCCACCCCTCCAGGACGCAGTCGTGATTGCGGCCAGCGTGGAATGTAATGGCGCGTGGAGGGAGGGGGAACCCGCGACCCGCGGCATCGTGACGCCGATGGCAAGGCGATAGTCGATGCTGCATGCTCATCTTCCTCTGCGCTGTCTTCGTGCTCTCCGGCGCCGCCGGTCTCGTCTACGAATCGATCTGGACGCGATACCTCGGCCTCTTCGTCGGACACAGCGCCTACGCGCAGGTGCTCGTCCTCACGATCTTCCTCGGAGGCATGTCGGCGGGCGCCTTCGTCGTCGGCCGGCGATCGGAGCGTGTGCGGAATCCGCTGCTCTGGTATGCGTTGATCGAGCTCGCGGTTGGCGCCATTGGCCTGGTGTTCCATGATGTCTTCACCTGGACCACCGGAGTCGCCTACGACTCGCTCTTTCCCGCCATCGGCCCCGGTAGCGTACACTCGGCCGCGAAGTGGGTCATCGCGGCGCTGCTGATCCTGCCGCAGTCCGTGCTCCTCGGCGCAACGTTCCCCCTGATGACCGCGGGCGCATTGCGACGCATGCCGGATCGTGCGGGGCGCACCATCTCACTCCTGTACTTCGCGAACAGCCTCGGCGCGGCGGGAGGAGTGCTGCTCGCGGGGTTCGTGCTGATCAGGGTCGCCGGCCTGCCGGGCACCCTGGCCGCCGCGGCGATGATGAACCTAGTCGTGGCCGGGGCAGTGCTCCTCGTGGCGCGCCGCGGGCAGCCAGAGGTGAGCCCCGCGCCATCGGCGGCCACGGAAGCGGATCGCTCCGACGGCCTTGCAACGACGCACCTCACCCTACTGCTCGCGGTGAGCTTGGGCACGGCGGTCTCGTCGTTCATTTACGAGATCGGGTGGATCCGGATGTTGTCGCTCGTGCTGGGGTCGGCGACGCACTCGTTCGAGCTGATGCTCTCGGCCTTCATCCTTGGTCTCGCATGCGGTGCGCTCGCGATCAGGACGCGCAGCGACTCCGGCGCCGCCTCGCTGCGCACGCTCGCGTACGTCCAGCTCGCCATGGGCGCGCTCGCGGTCGCAACGCTCCCGTTGTACGTCGCGTCGTTCGAATGGATGGCCGATTTCATGGCCGCATTCACGCGGTCGCCGACCGGCTATCGCGCGTTCAGCCTGTCGCGCTACTTCATCTGCCTCGTCGTGATGTTGCCGGCGACCTTCTGCGCCGGCATGACGCTTCCACTCATCACGAAGCTGCTGCTGCGTGGTGCGACGGGCGAGCGCGCACTCGGTCTCGTGTATGCCGTCAACACATTCGGCTCGATCATTGGCGTGACGATCGGCGCGCTGGTGCTGCTGCCCTTCCTGGGCCTCAAGTGGATGCTCATCGCTGGCGCGTCGATCGACGTCGTGCTCGGGATCATGCTGCTGCGGCGCGCATCCGGTGCGGCGGGCCTGTGGTCCGAACGCCGCCGATGGGCACCCGCGTTCGCAGCGGTCGCACTGATGTTCGTCGTCGGTGCGACTGCGAACTTCGATCGCGGCGTGCTCACGAGCGGTGTCTTCCGCTACGGGAGCGCGCGCGCCCCCAATACGTCCGACATGGCGTTCTACGCCGACGGGCGCACGGCGACCGTGAGCGTCCGACGAATCCAATCGAGCGGCGGTCTCTCGATGGCCACCAACGGGAAGCCCGATGCGTCGCTCGGTCGCGAGTGGTTCAAACCGCCGGGCAAGCCGCAGGCGTTCACGCACGATGCCTCGACGCAGATCCTGCTGCCGCTGCTCCTGCTCGCCCACGCGCCAGCGGGGCTGACCGCGGCAGTGATCGGGCAGGGATCCGGAATGTCGTCGCACACGCTGCTGCTGAATCCGGGATTCACGAGCGTGGTGACGATCGAGATCGAGCCCCAGATGATTCGCGGCTCGCGCCTGTTCTATCCCGCCAATCGCCTCGTCTTCGACGATCCACGATCGTCATTCGCGATCGACGACGCGCGCTCGTACTTCGCATCTCAGCGCCGCCAGTACGACCTCATTCTTTCCGAGCCGTCCACGCCATGGGTCGCGGGCGTCTCGGGATTGTTCACCACGGAGTTCTATGCGCACGCACGGCGCTTCCTCACGCCGAATGGCGTGTTTGGCCAGTGGCTGCATCTCACGGAGATCAACGACGGGCTGGTATTGACCGTCGTGCGCGCGGTGGCGGAAAACTTTCCCAATTACGCCGTCTACGCGGTGGGCAATCGCGACATGATGATCATCGCCGGCAACCAAGCGACGTTGCCGCCACCCGATTGGTCGGTGCTCGCTCGCCCCGAGATCGCAGGCGCGCTCACGCGGGTGTACCCGCTTACTCCTGCGATCCTCCAGGCGCTGCACATGGCCGATGCGACCACGCTCGCCCCGCTCGTGCGCGGGGGCGGCGCCAACTCCGACTTCTTTCCAACGCTCGATCTTGGCGCCGAGCGGACGCGGTACATGAACGAAGGTGCCAACGGGTTTGTCGGCCTCGCCGGGGATCGGTTTGGGATCGCGCCCATCATGGAAGGACGTCGTGTCGGGGTGACAGGTGAGCGCTACACACCCATCGGCGCCGTTCCGCGACTCGATGCGATGGAGATGGCCGTGCGCATCCGCGACGGCCAGTACGAGGGCGCCACGCAGCAGTTGCTCGCTGCCGCCGAGCGGGCGCGGTCGACGGATCGCCTGTTGACCTCGAATGCGCCGCCGCTCAGCTGGCGCGTGTTGACGGGCGCGGTCCGCGAGGCGGAGGAAGTGCGCAACGGTGGAAGCGCGGGCGTCGCCGACACGGCGCTCTTCGCGAACGCCCAACGTTACATGGACGCGCACAATGCGCCGCCCGAGGCGCGAGCCACCATTGGATTCATTCACGGGCTCTCGGCGTGGGACTTCGCCGAGACTGCACGTGCCGCGGTCGTCCTGCTCCCGCTGGCCGAGAAGGGAGACCTGTGGTTGCCCGCCGACCTGCTGCGCGAGGGGGCCGTGATGGCCTACCTGAAGGTGGGCGACGTCGCGCGCGCACGCGCTGCGTTCGAGATGCTCGCATCGCGCACGACGCGTGATGTGAACGACGTTCGCCCGCAGTTGCTCAACGCGTGGATCGCGGCGGCGGAACAGCCGAAGAAGAAGTAGCCGCTAGTCGAAGATCGACCCGATGATCCCCATGATCATCTCGAACACCCCCTCGGCCGCGCCGCCCAC
>JBKJMP010000517.1:0-8220 GCA_046596395.1 Gemmatimonadaceae bacterium | reverse complement strand
CCAGCGCGAGTCAGCAGCCTGGCATCTACACGCCATTATCCGTTGCGCGATCCACAGCCGATACCGCAGCGGCGAAGCTGGAGGGATGGACGGATGCCGAAGTACCCAATCGTTCGCGCCTGATCGGGCAGGCGTATGCATACGCCGGCTACAGCCTCCTCCTGCTCGGCGAGGGCATGTGCAGCGCCGCAATCAACCTCGGACCCGAGATTCAGCCGGCGACCCTGTTCAGCGAGGCGGCCGGACGATTCACCAAGGCCATTGCCGCCGCGGGCACCGCGAATGACGCAACCACGCTGAATCTCGCCCGACTCGGTCGCGCCCGCGCGCTCCAGAACTCAGGTGGCGCAGCGAGCCTCGCCGCCGCCGCCGCAGACGCAGCGCTGATTCCGGCCACGTTCGTCGTGAATACGTCGCCCGACGCGGTGAACGCGCGCCGACAGAACACGGTGTTCGTCACGATCTCGCAGAGCGCGTTCAGCACCGTGGATCCATCCTTTCGCAGCGTGCTCGTGCCGGGCGGCACGACACAGGATCCGCGCGTTGCAGTGACGGACCTCAACCGCAACGGCACCGCCACTGGCTCGCGGTTGTTCCTCCCCGCAAAGCACTCGGCGCTCACCTCGCCGATCCGCATCGCGAGCTACGCCGAGGCGCAGCTCATCATTGCGGAGAATGCCGCGGCCACCGGCAGCCTGGCCGAAGCCGAGGCGGCGATCAATCGCGCGCGGGCGCGCACGGCGGGTGTGCCGGTGTATGCGTTGCCCGCTGGCGCGACCGGGACGGACGTCCGGACCCAGATCATCGAGGAGCGTCGCCGGGAGTTGTTCATGGAAGGTCACCGGCTCGGCGACATTCGCCGATATGGCATCGCCTTGACCCCGGCGGCGAACACGCCGTATCAGTACGGCGGTGTGTACGGAACGCAGACGTGCTTCCCGTTGCCCGACGTGGAGCGCATCAACAATCCGACCATCGCGGGCCGCTGAGCATGCGAATTCCTTTCGTCCTCCCATCCTCTCGTCCTCTCGTCCTGTGCCTCGCGCTCACCGCGCAAGCGGCGACCGCACAGTCCGGCACCGGGCGTGAGCCGTACACCGGATGGGACGCCTACGTCACGAAGGCGCTCGAGACCTGGAAGGTGCCCGGCGCTTCCGTCGCCATCGTGCGGAACGACTCGGTCATCTACGCGAAGGGCTACGGCGTCCGGCAGGTCGGCACGAACCAGACGGTAGACGATCGCACGATCTTCGCGATCGGTTCGTCGTCGAAGGCATTCACCGCGGCCGCCGTGGCCATGCTCGCCGACGACAAGAAGCTCACGCTCGACGGCAAGGCATCCGGCTACTACCCAGGCTTCCAGCTCGCCGACCCGTACGCGTCGCGCGAGCTCTCCGTGCGCGACTTGCTGAGCCACCGCAGCGGTCTCGCGCGCGGGGAGCTCGTGTGGTACGGCTCGGGTTACGATCGCGACGAGATCGTGCGTCGCGTGCGCTTCCTCCAGCCGACGTGGAGCTTCCGCTCGCAGTTCGGCTACCAGAACATCATGTACGTCACCGCCGGCCAGATCGTCGCCAAGCTCGGGGGAGCGACCTGGGACGATTTCGTGCGCGACCGAATCCTCGTGCCGCTGAACATGACGTCGAGTACGACGTCCATCCGGCAGAACACAGGCCGGCCGAACCTCGCGTCGCCACATGCCGACGTCGAGGGACAGATCAAGCCGGTGGAGTGGCGCAACATCGACAACGCCGGCGCCGCGGGCTCGATCAACTCCAATGCGGTGGATATGGCGCAGTGGCTGCGCCTCCAACTTGGCAAGGGCATGTACTCGGGCAAGCGTCTCATCAGCGAGCGCATGATCGACGAGATGCATACGCCACACACGGTGATCCCCATCGATACTGGCGCTCGACGAGCCAACCCGTACACGCACCTTCAGAGTTACGGGCTCGGTTGGTTCCTCCAGGATTATCGCGGGCGGTACGTGGTGCAACACGGCGGTAACGTGGACGGCATGACCGCACTCGTCGGCATGATGCCCGAGGAAAACATGGGTATCGTGATCCTCACGAACATGAACGGCACCGGGCTGCCGACCACGCTGATGAACCGCGCATTCGACCTCCAGCTCGGCGCCACGCCGGAGGATTGGAGCGCGAAGGCGTTCACGCGCACCGAGGCCGCGCGCGCCCGTGCGAAGGTGGCGCAGGACAGGGCCACTGCCACACGCGTGAAGGACACCAAGCCGTCGCTCCCGATCGCCAAGTACGCCGGCACGTACGTGGACAGCCTGCATGGCGAGATTGTCGTCCGGGATTCATCGAGCACGCTGACGCTCCAGTTCGGCCCCAACTGGCGAGGCACGCTCGAGCACTGGCACTTCGACACGTTCCGTACGCGCTTCGGCACGCCAGTCCTCGGCGCCATTCCCGTGCAGTTCCGTCTCGGACCAAATGGGACGGTCGACGAGGTCATGGTCGACCTCGCGGGCGCTGCCACGTTCCGGCGCCGCCCCGATCCACCGGCGGTCCGCACGCCATGAGTGGGAGCGTGAGCATGAGCCTCCAGCAATGAGCAAGTCGAGCCGGAACTCGAGCTCGGGTCTGTAGCTCGAGCTTCGAGCTCAGCCTGCTCAATGCTGGAGGCTCACGCTCGTGCTCACGGCTCCGTCCTGATGTCATCCGAGCGTAGTGACGGATCTGCACTTCAACCAAGCGTCATCAATGACCGATTCCATCTCACGCCGCACGATGTTGAAGCAGGCCGCCATCGCCGGCGGTGCGCTGGTTGTCGCCCCGTCCATCGGCGCGGCAATGATCAACCGCGGACGCTACCCACTGTTTCAAGGCGCGCCTGACTACTCAGCGCGCACGATCGCAGTGATGCAGCGAACCGTCGTCATCGACATGCTCGCGCCCTTCACGCTTGACTTCCCACTCATGGCGAAGTGGACGGCGAACCCCGAGAGCTTCACCGATGCACACTTCCAGAAGTTCATCGACTCGGGCATCTCCGTCTTCCATCCCGCCATCGGGCTCGGCGGCATCGAGCCATACCAGACCGCGCTCGTGTGGTTCGCCGGTTGGAACGGCTTCATCGCCGGCAACGACGAGCGCCTCATGCGCGTGGACAGCGCTGCCGACTTCGCGCGCGCCAAGCGACTGAAGAAGGTCGGTGTACTGCTCGGCCTCCAGAACGCTGGGCACTTCCGTCGCCCCGACGACGTGAACTTCTTTTACGCACACGGACAGCGCGTGTCGCAGCTGACGTACAACGGCCGCAACCTCATCGGAAACGGTGCCACCGAGCGGCGCGACGAAGGCCTGAGCGACTTCGGCGTCGCGATCGTGGAGCGGATGAACCAGGTCGGAATGGCCATCGACGTCTCGCATTGCGGCGATCGCACCACGCTCGATGCATTCGAAGTCTCCAAGCGCCCCGTGCTCATCACTCACTCGAACTGCCGAGCGTTGGTGCCGGGCCATCCGCGCGTGAAAACGGACGAGGCGATCAAGGCGATGGGCAAGTCCGGCGGCGTCATGGGCATTACTGGTGTGCGAATGTTCGTCCGCGACAAGGAGCCCACGACCGTCGAGCACGCACTCGATCACTTCGATCACGTGGCGAAGCTGGTCGGCCCAGAGCACCTCGGCGTCGGCAGCGACATCGACCTCGACGGCTACGACGACATGCCCGCTGAGGCGAACAAGCAGCTGCGTGCGGGCTACAAGGGGAGCTATGGCTTCCGCGACAAGATCGATATCGACGGCATCGACCACCCGAAGCGGATGTTCGACCTCACCGAAGGCTTGATTCGTCGCAAGTACACCGACGCGCAGATCGAGGGAATCCTCGGTGGCAACTTCCAGCGCGTGCTCACGAAGATCTGGACGACGTCATGATGGTGCCACGCGCGGCTGCGCTTCTCGGGCTTCTCTCGATCGCGAGCGGAGCGACACTCGGCGCCCAACAGCGTGGGCCCGACTGGAAAGCGTTCGACCAGTACGTCGAGCGCGCCGCGCGCGACTGGCGGGTGCCAGGCCTCGCGATCTCGGTCGTGAGCGGTGACTCGCTCGTGTTTTCGCGCGGCTACGGCGTGGAGGAAATCGGCAAGCCGGCACCTGCTACCGAGCACACTCGCTTCGCGATCGGTTCTACGACGAAGGCGATGACCACCGCGGCACTCGCGATGCTCGTGGACGAAGGGAAGCTCCGCTGGGACGATCGCGTGCTCGATCACATCCCGGAACTGCGCCTGTACGACGCGTATGCGACCCGCGAGCTCACCGTGCGCGACCTCCTCACGCATCGAACCGGACTTCCCAACACGGACATTCTCTGGACGACCCCGGAGAATCAGTACTCGATGCCGGAGATGATCCGGCGGTTGCGGTACGTGCAGCCCACCAGCTCGTTCCGCTCGACGTGGAACTACCAGAACGTCGTGTACGGGATCAACGGACTGCTCGTGGAGCGCATCTCGGGCACGCCGTGGGAGACGTTCATGCGCACGCGCATCTTCGCACCGCTGGGAATGACCGAGTCCGAACCGCTCGTCGCGGACATCATCGGCAAGCGGAACGTCGCGACGCCACACGGCATCATCGGCGACAGCGTCTACGTCACCGCGATGCGCAGCACCGATGCAGTCGCCTCCGCGGGGTCGGTGTATTCGAGCGTAGCCGACATGTCCAAGTGGATGCGCTTCATGCTCGACAGCGGTCGCGTCGGCACGCGACGGCTGATCGCGCCCGCAACGTTCAACGAGATCATCGCGCCACAGATGCGCGTGAACAGCGCGCAGTATCCCGCCCTTCAACTTGCACAACCACACTTCCTCAGCTACGCGCTCGGCTGGTTCGTGCAGGACTACCAGGGCGAGACGGTGTGGATGCACACCGGCAGCATCAACGGGATGTCGGCCATCATCGGGCTGCTGCCGGCGCGTCGCGTCGGTGTTTTCGTGCTCGCAAATCTCGATCATGCCGAGCTACGGCACGCGCTCATGTACCAGGTGTTCGACCTGTATGGTCGCGGGCCGCGACGAGACTGGAGTGCGGACTTGCGCCCCATCTTCGCACGCCCTGCCGCCCTGGCCACCAACACGGCCACCCCGCCCGCCAACTCGCGTCCATCACTCGAGCTGGAGCGCTACGCCGGCACGTACGCCGACTCGGCGTTCGGAACCATCGAGGTCAGCCTTGGCGGCGGCGTATTGCGGGCACGGTTCGAAAAGGCCGACCTCGGAGAGCTCGATCATGCGCAGTACGACGTCTTCCGTACTCGCGCCACTCCGAATGCGACCTCGGTCGCGCTGACGTTCGATCCCGATGGCGCAGGGACAATCGCCGCGGTGAGACTGCGTGGAGCGACCTTCGTGCGCGTGAGGCGGTAGGCACGGCCCTACCGCTTGCTCACGATCGCACCTACTTCGGGCTACGCAGGCGCCTCATCTCCTCGGGGACTTCGATGTCCGCGGCGTCCTGAAGGCGGCCGGTCTGCTTCAACGCGATGCGATCCTCGATCGACGCCATCGGAATGCGCACACCCTCCACCTTGAACACGCTCGCGCAAGGGTTCGCTCCGCGTGTACTCCGACGCAATGCCAAACTCGAGTTGCGACAGCGCGCTCAGTACGCGGGCCGCATTCTCTTCCGTTGGATCGATCAGGATGTCGATGTCACGCGTGGCACGTGTCGTTCCCCGCAACTGCATCGCCGATGCGCCGACGACGATGTAGCGCGCCTCCTCCGAATTCAACCGACTACTGACCTGGGCAATCCTCGTTTCGGACTCACGCACTGCCAGTGCTCGCCTTCCACTTGTAGTCCAGATAGTCCTCGTAGCGATCAAGGGCGATTACGCGGCGAGGCGCATCCGCCTCTCGCAGCCGGTCGAGTTTCAGCGTCACCTCCGCCTCACGCACACGCTGCTCCGGGCGTGAGCGACATATGTCTTCGGGGTTGTGCCAGACGTGATGGCGACAGCCCGTGAACGCGGCGAGGATGTGGTTCGTCCATCCTGCATGATACCGTGATCCCACGGCACCGGGAACGCCCGCCACGGCGTCCGAAGCACCGGATACATGACGCGATCGTCGCGGGTACACCGATGTACAGCACGAGGGCATCCTGCGAGGGGTGCGCAACGGGCTCGCTGCGACAAGGGGGACGTCGGCGAGCTGCGGCAGGTGAAGTACGTCGTCATTGGCGGCGCCTTGCGGTGGAACCCGCCCAGCTGATACCGGAAGCGTCACGCTCCAGGTCCGTCCAATCATCCGGAGGGAGTGAACAGCGCTCCGCAAGCGCGGCTCGGGAGCCCGGCCAGCGCACCACCTGCTCCATTGTCCGAAGCACTGCGCCTCGCATCATCGGATGGGTGGATTACGCTCCGGCACTCCAGTTGTCCTCGCCTCGCCGCGAGCGACGAGAGCCGCCTCGAGCCGCCTCGCCGTGGCGAGGTAGCGCGGGGCTCCCGTCATGTACGGTCGCTTGCGCACCGCGGCCAGCGCCGAAGACGTGTCTCCCACTCGTGCGAACAACCTCGCGAGCGCGAGGTTCGCATACTGTGCCGCGTCACCGGCCGTTTGCGGCGTGAACACCAGCGAATCCACGCGCAGGAGGTGACTGCGCGCGCTTCCCGGCCGGAGCACCACCGACGTCCACGCCTCGAGCAATTCCACGCAGGCCGCAGGGCTGGCGCTCACCGGCGACGGCACTGCTGTACCGGCCGCGCCACGAAGCGCCTCAATCGTTCGCCCGACGTTGGTGGTATCGCCGCGCGACAGGCTCCACTGTGCGACCACGCACGCGTTCGCGAGCGCACCCGCCGACGTCACGGGCCGTGACAGCGGCGCCCAGGGATCACGCTCGGAAAGAGTCCGGAGAGCCGTGATCGCTGCCGCACTGTCCCCGTCCGCGTAGAGCGCGTCGAGAACTCGCAGCCGCAGCCATGCATCCGATCCCGGGAGCACTCGGCGCACACGGTCTGTGGCCGCGAGCGCGTCGGCGGCGCGCCCCTCGTTCATGGCGAGGCTGTGCTCCAGCAGCGCGTGCGCCAGCCGCTCCGCTGGCGTTCCCGATCGCGAGCGTAGGCGCGCCATCGCGGCGTGACTATCCTCCCGACCACGCTCGTCATGGTGACCGGCAAGCACAATGGTGCGCAGGCTCGCCGCCCTCATCGTCCCGAAGCGCGCACGAAGCCGGCTACGGGCGGCGCCGTCGCCTGCAACCAATGCCATTTGCCACCGCGTCGCGTCGTCGAGTGTGTCGTCCTGCGCGGATCCCCGCTCGCCCTCGAGCGACGCCATGAGCGCGCGCGCACGCGTGTGCTGCTCAGCGAGTGCGAGCGCGCGACTCAGGGCGGCGACCGCGCGGGCTCGTGCGTCGCCGAGGCCAGCGGATGAGCCATCCTCCAGCAGCCGAATGGCGAGCGCATGCCATGCATCGCTCGACTGCGGCGCCACGTCCACCACGTGCTGCCACGCCGCCACATACTCCGCCGACGTGGAAAGCATCGGGTATCTCGGCCCCGCCATCGCCCGGAGTAGCGCGAGGTCGCGCTGGTTCAGGTCGTCGCGCGACTTCCACGCAACGGCGAGGGTTTCGTGGAACGCGCCAGTCACGTGCAACGCGTCAGCCGCCGCGGCGGCGTTGAGCGCCGCAAGCGCAAACGACGAGTCGCGCTGTATGGCTCGCTCGTAGGATCGCAGCGCTTCCGGGTAGTCCTCTCGCCGAAACGCCGCCTGGCCGGCGAGAAATTCCTTCAGCGCCGGGAGCGAAGGCGACGTGTAGTGCGCGAGCGCGTCCTCCTGCCCGGCCACCGACACCAGGAGCCGGCCGGCCAGGCGATCGATCAGCGAGACGAGGCTATCGGCGGAGCCTGTCGCCGTCACCTGTGCCGCCACGCTGCGTGTCGCGACGTCGAGCATCGTCGCGCTCAGGACCATCCGCGAGGACGTACCGACCACGCTACCCATCACCACACGCTCGGCGCCGAGCGAGGCCGCGAGGGTGAGTGCGGTATCTCGTCCGACATCGGCGGTAGCGCCGAGCCCGGCGGCGCGCCATTCACGCAGCACGGCGCCGGCGTCCACCGAGCGCGCAGCGGAGTCGTCCGCCAATCGTGCCGACAGCAGCTCGACCATGCCGTCGCGCAGGTATGCGAGCGATGCGTCCGCACCCGTGACGCGGAACGGCGCGACCACGACGCGCTGCG
>JBKJMP010000413.1:0-9600 GCA_046596395.1 Gemmatimonadaceae bacterium | reverse complement strand
GCTCGGGATTGTCGCGCATGATCTCAGCGCGCATGTCGCGCTTGCTGCTGGTGTCGCCGTCGCGGGCGTTGGCGCGCTGGTTCTGGCGCTGTGCAACCTGCACTTCCGTGTACATGGCGACGAGCTCGGACGTCGGCTTCCGGAGCATTTCATAGGATGTGACCACGCGCTGTGCCGAGGTGTCATCGATGCGGTCGGGGGACAGCTGCGAGGCGATCCAGCGGTCCACGCCCATCGCGCGGACCTTGGCCACGTCGCCGGGCCGCGGTCCGAAGCCGAGCCGGTTCAGCACCTGCTGGACCTGCTGGTCGGCGGTCTGCTCTCGATCCTCGTGGGGCGCGAGCGTCGCGAACGACGTACTCGATGCGGCGGTCGTGAGCAGGATGGCGAGTGTGGTGATCGCCAGGACCGTGCGGGGGCTCGAGACTGTCATGTGATTGACCCGTGTTCCTCGTGGAGTGTCCATCCTGACAGACGCGGTGGGGGGGAGGTGGTTAAGGCCCCCACCCGAATAATCGGGCGCGTCTTGCGGAGAGGGTAGGGCGGCTCGTAGGGTACGGGGCGCGACGATGCGCTGCGTCGTTCGAGCGCGTGGCGCCGTCGCCAAGAACCAGTTTGACGTTGATCAGTCCGCTCATTCCCACAGACGACTTCGCCCGCCAGCTCTCGGCAGCGGACTTCGCGGTGCACGCAAGTGCCTCCGCTGCCTCGGGACGCATCGTCATTTGCTCCGCCACCGTCCATGGCCTGGATGCCGGAGCCGGCAACGCGGTCGGAACGGTGCCGGCGGCGCTGCTTCGCGAGCTGATGATGTTCGTGCGGCGGAACCTTCGCGGCACGGACGCCGTTGCCGCCGAGAGCGATGAGCTGCTTCTCCTTCTCGACAGTGCGACCGTTCCGGCCACCGCAATAGCGGACCGACTGCTGGCCGCAGTTCGAATGCACGCTTTTTCTGCGAGTGGGGCAGACCGGCTGCATCGTCTCACGCTCTCAATGGGCTGCGCATCGGCGCCGGAGCACGGAACCTCGTTTCCCGCGCTGCTCGCCGCGGCGCGCCAGGCGCGTCTCGTCGCGGGAACCGACGGCGTTGCGCGAGCCTTCATTGAGCGGTCGAATGCGCTCGACCTCAGCCGTTTTGTCGGGCGAAGCGAACCGCTGGCCCAGCTGATCGGCTACCTGGATGACATGGTCCGTGGAGCGGGACGTGTCATTGCGATCATGGGCGAACGTGGGGTAGGGACGAGCACGCTCGTGCGAACGCTGGTGCCGGAAGTGCGCCTGCGCGGCGGTTCGCTCATCGTCGCCACCTGTCACGAGAATAGCTTCGCCGCTCCCTATGCGCTGTGGACAGAGGTTCTCCGTGCCGTTCGTCGCCTGCCGATCAAGAGCACACGGCATTGGCGTGAGATGCCGTCACTCGACCCCAGGCTCGAGCGCGCGACCGGGAAGGCGGGAGTCGGCGGCAGTAAGACACTCCTGCTCGAGGAGCTCGCGGATTTTCTTCGTCTCGCCGCCCAGCAGCGGCCACTCGTCCTCCTGCTGGAGAACCTCCAGTGGTCTGATGCCGCATCCTGGGACGCCCTCGACTATCTGACGACACAGCTGGAGAGCGAGCGCATTGTGCTCGCGCTCACGTTTCGGAGCGGGAGCGGTGATGACGCGCTCGAGCGCTGGTCGCGGCTTGCCGCCGCCCGCCCACGCCACGGAGAGATCCTGCTCACGCGCCTCACGCGCGACGACGTAAAGCGGTGGCTGGAGGCGGCGATGCACGCCGGGGAGTTGGGACGCGACCTGCTCGCGTACGTGCACCGTCACTCGGAGGGCAACCCCCTCGTGCTCACCCACCTGCTGCGCGATCTCGAGGAGAGCGGCCACGTGGTTCCGCATGAGGAGGGGCGCGGTTGGCACTGGAGTCCCGTCACCGAGTTGCCCGCGCCGGGCACGCTGGACGATCTGCTGGCGAGGCGAATCGCCCGCCTTCCGGCGGGCGCACGAATCGTACTGGAGACGGCCGCGTTGCTGGGGCGCGAATGTGCGGAGTCACTCCTGCTCGAGAGTGCATTCGAGGTGCCGGACGCGAGGGACTCGCTCGACTGCCTCATGGAACGGATGCTGCTCGTGCCGACATACGATCGCGGACGCGCGGGATACATCCTTTCGCATGAGGAGGTCGGGCGTGTGGCCCGCGCGAGGCTCGCGCCGGCACGAGCGGTGGAGGTCCACGGTCGTATCGCGCGAGCCCTGGCCGCGGATGGCCGTCTGTCGTCGCGGGAGATCTCGGGGCATTTCGAGTTGGCTGGGATGCGCACTGAGGCGCATCGCTATGCACTCCGCGCTGCGGACGAGGCCATGATCGTGCACGAAGCGAGCGCGGTGGCCGACCGGCTCGCGGACGCGGAGCGTAACGCCCCGGATGAGGCCACGCTCGCGGACGTACGCGTACGGATGGCGTCGCTCGCGGAGGTCGCCGGCCGCTATGAGGAGGCCGAGACGCTGTGCGATCAGGCGTTGGAATGGTTCGAAGCCCATGGAGAGCAGGTGCCGGCGCTCCGCCTGAAGCGCACCAGGGCGCTCGTCCGCATGAAGCGCGGCGAGGGCGCGCAGGAAACCCTCACGATCCTGCTCGCGCTGGAAGCCGAGGCGAGTGCCTCTGGCGCGGACATGGAGCGGGCGGCGGTACTCCTGCTCATCGCGCAGATGCACTACCGGCTCGGTGACCTTCGCGCTGCCCAGAGCGTGGCTGAAGAAGCGGTCGCCATTGCCGAGCGCGGGGATGATGCCGTGCTGCTCGGCGATGCGTGCAATCGGCTGGGAGTAACCATCCAGCTCGAGGATGCAGCGCGAGCCCGTGGGCTGTTCGATCATTCCCTCGAGATCGCGACGGCGCTGGGTGACGCGTTCCGACGCGTTCGAGGGTTGAACAACATCGGCGTACTCGAGACGATCAACAACAACTCCGACGAAGCGCGCCGGATGCTGACCATCGCGGTCGAGCAGGCCCGCACGGCAGGAATCATCGAGTCGTGGGGCCGCGCCGAGCTGAATCTTGGTGTTCTTGCTGGCCGGATCGGCGACTATGAAGGCGCATCGCGCGCGTTCTCCGAGGCGCTACGGCTGACCTCGATCGTCCAGAACAGCGAAGAGCAGCTCTACGCGACCTATAATCTCGCACACCTGGAGCGAGACAACTCCCGTCCCCGGGAGGCGGCAGACACGTATGAGCTGGTGGTGGACCTCGCCGAGCGGATTGGCCAGATTGTGATTCAGGCGGGCGCGTACGGCGGTTTGGGCCTGTGCCGGCTGGAGTTGGGCGATGAGGCCGGCGCCCGGGAAGCCTTGTCAAAGGGTGATGCGCTAAGCGTCCGGCTGGGAGAGTGGTTTCAGGGCCGGGAGCTGATAGAGGGCGGCAAGCTGCATTTGCTCATTGGGAACGGGGATGTGCGTGAAGCGGTCTCACTGTTCGCTTTTTCCCTCGAGCAATCGCATGCACGGGACATCGCTGGTGCGGCCTGGCTCGTCGCGGAGTTCGGTCTGGCGCTTCGCCCGTACGCTCCGGACCTCATTCGAGCGGCTGTCACGCAGTATCAGAACGATCCCGAAGTTCTCGGCAATCCGAACATGAAGAAGCGATATGATGTATTGAAGCTAGACAAGTAGCCCCTATTGACCGAATTGATGGTCGGTCTTATGTTTGGAGGCAAGGACAGCAGTGAATGCGGGTTTGTGCCCTTTTCGCCTTCGACTCGTCCCCCGTCTGGACGGCGGCTGATCTCCGAGGTAGGAGATTTGCGCCGCGTATTCTGCTTTAAATGCGGAAACTCAATGCGCAGTTTGAACTGGAAGACCGTAAGCACGCTGGTTGCGCTGTTCACAATCGCGGGCTGTTCCGAGAGAGCAGTGACTGCCCCGGAGTCGGCATCGGTCGGTGTTGCCTCGATAAAGATGGCTCCGGAAGACCGGCCCCAGCTGAGCCTCGGCGGCTCTGGGTCGCCGAACCTGTCGGCTGATTTTGTCGTTGGACCGCAAGGCGGCACCTTCTTCCTAGGTAATACCGCGGTAGTTTTTCCGCCCCGCAGCATTTGCGACCCGGCGAAGAGCAGCTACGGTCCAGGCACGTGGGACAGCCCGTGCACGCCCCTTTCCAAGCCGATTGCGATTCATGCCGAGGTGAGGACAGCGAAGCTAGGGACGTGGGTGGACTTCACGCCGGCGTTGCGTTTCGTCCCCTCGAACAAGTCGCGCGACTTCGTGTGGATGTACATGTACTCCCCCGGGGTCAACGGAGCGGCAGACCTGTCGAAGTTCGGAATTCTTTACACGTCGGGGCTGGGCGCACCGGGTGTCGACGACGCGGCCGCGGATCCGACGGTACGGACCTACGTCGATACATGGGGCGGTCTCTCGATGCGCCGCATCAAGCACTTCAGCGGGTACCTGGGTTCCTCAGGACGCTCGTGTGATCCGGAAAAGGAGTCAGGCTGCTATCCAGCGCCCTAAGCTGGGGCAACTCGGTCGACCTGAACGCGCCCGCCCACCAGCGGGCGCGTTTTTTTCCATGGTGACCCGCATCACATTCACAGGCTCCCTTACGCATGAACGAGCAACCGAGCCGTGTGGCATTCACGGCGGTAACGACGAGCATCGTTGCGGCGACCGCGTTTGGCATGCTACTTGGATTGGGGAGGCGACACAGCACTCTGTGGCGTCCACTCAACGCTGCGGCACACGGGATCATCGGGATCCGCGCTGACGACGTCTGGGGATTTCAGGCCAATGTGACGGTCGTGGGGGTTGCCGTGGTTCTTGTTGTGAGCGCAGTGGCGGGATCTGCCGCCGCCGCGCTCGCATCGTCTCGCCGCCCGTCGTCGTCACTGATGGCGGCCCTTGGGATAGCGATGGCCGGTTATCTCATTCACCTCCACCTCGTCGCACGCACGCCCGGCGGGCTCGTCGCACTCCTGACGACAGGGGAGCTGCGCGCGCTCTATGCGACGTCGGCTGTCGCGCTGTTTGCTGGTATGCGATATGCCTTTTCAGCCGTCGCAAGGCACCGCTGAATCTCGAGCAGCCGCGCGTACGTCGTT
Source organism: Gemmatimonadaceae bacterium (assembly GCA_046596395.1). GTDB lineage: Bacteria > Gemmatimonadota > Gemmatimonadetes > Gemmatimonadales > Gemmatimonadaceae > AG11. The sequence goes on along the minus strand of JBKJMP010000413.1, from coordinate 4,516 downwards.
TCCCAACCGGGACGATCGCGTCGCCCGCACGTGACGTGTGGTGTGGAACTTTGGCGATGTGATTCGTGTTCGACCTCGGGGCGCGCCGGAGTTGCCGGCGCACCCGAACAAAACTCCATCGTGAGCCCGCTCGGGACGGAGTGCAGCACGGTACGCGGGTTTTTCCAGGAGGAGGGGTATGGACATCCTCGTGATGCTCGAGGAAAGCCCCGATCATTCGCCGGTGCTGGCGCATGTAAACTCGGTACCTTCGCCGCTCGCTTCCGAGCGTCCGGCGCGGGACATCGTGACGCTGTATGGCGTCCCGAGCCCGGAGTTGCTTGCGCTTGCGCTCGCAGCCGCGGTGGAGTCGCACCGCACAGGTCGGGGGCACGACAATCACGACGCCATTCGCCATCTCGGCGTATGGGCGGAGCGTGGCGCCATCGGAGACGCCGCGTGGCGTGATGTGGGAACGGGACAGCTCGTGACACACGATCTCGAGATCCCGCTGGAGATCCTCAACAGCACCGCAACGCAGCTGCTCAGTGAATTCGGGCAGCTCATCCGCCGGCTCTCGGCGGGGTTGTCGATGCCAGACTGGCCGGAAGGCGCACGCCGCGCCATCACGGTTTCGCTCACCCCGGTGGTTGGTCTTGCGGCACCGGTATTCGCTCCGCTCGAGTCATTGCTCGACCGGCTCCGGGAAGCCGATGGACTGGCCTTCGACTACGAGGGGGACTGACAACGGACCTTCATTCGTCAGAGATGTGAGATTCACCAGAACGGCCCGCGCAATCGCGCGGGCCGTTCGTGCAGTGTGCGCTGAGGTCGCCAGAGCCGACCGCTTGACACCCTCCGTCGCGCCCACCATTCCTAAGGTGACCGTTCTAGGTGGAGCCGCGACAATGCCAAGAGTCTCGAGTCGCGAAGCGCCGCTTCGGCCGTCCGGAGGAGAGCGAGTGTTCACCGACGACGAAGGGCGTCTCTGGAGCGCCGCGCTCGAGGAGCGCGACGCGCCGAGTGGCGCCCTCGTTTTTCGCTGCATCAGCGATGGGCGGCAGTCAGTGCGCGCCCTGGTGGTAGACCCGATCGCCCTCCGCGACGCTGTCGACGACGCCTTGCGACTCTGGCTACGCGCGGCGCCACGCATCGGCACCCTCTCCTAGCTGCCATTGAGGTACGCACATGCGGGAGTACCAGGGATCGGAAATCCGCAACATCGCGGTGGTCGGACACGGAGGGAGCGGCAAGACCAGCCTGGTCGACGCGCTCACCTTCGTGTCCGGCACAAGTAAGCGGCACGGCTCCATCAACGATGGCACCACCCTCACCGACACCGCGCCAGAGGAGATCGAGCGCGGCTACTCGATCAACCTTGGCTGCGCGCATGCCGAGTGGATGGAGAGCAAGATCAACTTCGTGGACACGCCCGGGTTCCTCGACTTCCAGGGCGACGCGATTGCCGGCCTCGCGGCAGCCGATGGAGCACTCTGCGTCATCGGCGCGACGTCCGGCGTCGAGGTCGGGACGGAGCGCATGTTCCGAGAGGCGGTCCAACGTCGCGACCCCGTGCTGTTCGTCGTGACGATGATGGACAAGGAGCACGCCGATTTCGACGCGATCTACCAGCAGGTCAAGTCGCGGCTCACCACGAAGGTCATCCCCATCGAGGTGCCGGTCGGGCAGGGGACGGATTTCCACGGCATCGTGAACCTGTTCGACAAGAAGGCACACGTCTATGCCAGAGGAGCGAAAAGCGGAGCATATGAGGAGACGGACGTCCCCGCCGAGGTGCAACCGCAGTTCGATCGCTACTACGCGGAGCTGATCGAGACGATTGCGGCGACGGATGACACGCTGCTCGAGCGGTACCTGAACGGCGACGAGATCACGCGCGACGAGGCCATTGCCGCGATGAAGGAAGCGATGAAGCGCATGGAGCTCTTCCCGCTCTTCTGCGTGTCGTCAACGCTCAACTACGGCACGCGCGCGGTGCTCACGACGATCGTCGAGCTGATGCCGAACGCGTACGACATGGAGGAGCTCCACGCGTTCACGGGAGCGGAGGGCGACCAGACCGTCGAGATCCACGCGAAGGACGACGCGCCATTCGCGGCCATCGTCTTCAAGACGGCGAGCGAGCCGCATGTCGGCGACGTGAGCTTCTTCCGCATCCTCTCCGGCTCGGTCCGCAGTGGCGACGAGATGTACAACGCGACCCGCGAGGGCACCGAGAAGCTCGGTCACCTGGCCATCGCCCAGGGGCGCGATCGCGTCGAGGTGCCGCGCCTCCACGCCGGGGACATCGGGTGCGTGGCGAAGCTCCGCAACACGCACACCAACGACACGCTGTCCACGCGCGCACATCCCGTCCGGCTGCCGCAGATCACTTTTCCGGAGCCGCTCGTCCAGATGGCGATCCACCCCACCAATCGCGCCGACGAGGAGAAGCTGCAGGCGTCACTGCACAAGCTCCACGATGAGGATCCGACCTTCGAGACGCAGTGGAATGCCGAGACGCACGAGACGCTCGTCTCGGGCATGGGTGAGCGGCACCTCGAGGTGGCGCTCGCGAAGATGAAGCGGAAGTTCGGCGTCGTCGCGGAGCTGACCAAGCCAAAGATCGCGTATCGCGAGACGATCCGTGCGCGCGCGGAGGGGCAGGGAAAGCACAAGAAGCAATCAGGCGGGCGCGGGCAATTCGGCGATTGCTGGGTGCGCATCATGCCAACCGCGCGAGGGGATGGCATCAAATTCGAGGACTGCATCGTTGGCGGGTCGATCCCGAGCAAGTTCATTCCTGCGGTGGAGCGCGGAATCAACGAGGCGGCGGAGCGCGGCGTTCTGGCGGGCTTTCCGCTCGTGGACTTCCAGGTGGAGCTGTTCGATGGTTCGTACCACACGGTGGACTCGAACGAGATGTCGTTCAAGATGGCGGGTATCCAGGCATTCAAGACGGTGGCGCCGAAGTGCAGGCCAGTGCTGCTCGAGCCACTCGACGAAGTGGAGATCGTGACCCCCGAAGAGTCACTCGGCGACGTCCTTGGCGATCTGTCTGCGCGGCGTGGGCACATCCTGGGGACGGAGGCGCCGGAGGATGTCGCGGGGACGCGGGTGCGCGCGGTCGTACCGCAATCGGAGCTGCATCTGTATGCGAGTGCCTTGCAATCGATGACGCACGGGCGCGCGAGCTTCCGGCGCCACTTCCGCGGGTACGAGGAGATGCCCGGTGAAGCGGCACAGCGGGTGGTGGATGAAGCGGCGAAGGCGCAAACGGAGGCATCGGCGCACTAGCCGCGTGTCATCCTGAGCGGAGCGAAGGATCTGCACTGCGGAGGTGCAGATCCTTCGCTTCGCTCAGGATGACATCCAGTTCGCTACATTCTTCACGTGCCTGAGACCACTCTCCCGCCCGAGACGAGCGCACTGCCCGACGGTTGGTGTGACGTCGTCGGACGCGGACGCATGGGCGCCGCGCTCGCGTCCGCGCTCACAGCGGCGGGCGTCCGCGTGCGGGGGCCGCTTGCGCGCGGCGCCGACGGCAGGGGTGCCGTACTCGTCATCCTCTGCGTGCCGGACCGTGAGATTGCCGCGGCCGCCGCGGCGATCGAACCGGGCCCAATGGTTGGGCACGTGAGCGCGTCGGCCGACATGGCATTGCTGGAACCGCACGAGCGCTTCGTCATGCATCCGCTACTCAGCGTGGTCGGCGTGAACGCGCAGGGCGACGCGCATTTTTCCGGCGCGACGTGCGCCATCGATGCGAGCACCGACCGCGCGCGAACGGCCGTCGGTGCGCTCGCGCAGCGGCTCGGCATGCAGGCCCGGGAGATCCCGGCAAGCCAGCGTGCGCTCTATCACGCGGCGGCGTCCGTTGCGTCGAACTATCTCACCACGGTCGAGGCGATGGCGGAGCGCCTGGCAGGCGGCGTTGGACTTGATCGCGCCGCCTTGGTACCGCTCGTGCGCGCGAGCGTGGACCACTGGGCGGAGCTCGGTGGAGCAGCGTCGCTCACGGGCCCGATCTCGCGCGGCGATGAGGAGACGGTCACGCGGCAGCGCGCGGCGGTGGCGGGCTTTGCCCCCGACATGCTCGACCTGTGGAATGCCTTGGAGCGCGCGACGCGGACGCTCGCCGCGACGCGCAGCGAGCTTCGCGCGTGATCACCGCGCGGACGGTCGCCGAGGTGCGCGATGTCGTGCGTGGCGAACGGACGCGTGGTGCGCGCATCGCGCTCGTGCCGACGATGGGCGCATTCCACGAGGGGCATGTGACCCTGATGAAACGCGCGCGCGAAGTCTGCGACGTCGTCATCGTCTCGCTCTTCGTGAACCCCGCGCAATTCAATGATCCTCGTGATCTTCAACGCTATCCTCGCGACGAGGCCCGCGACGCAGAGATGGCTGAGAGTGCGGGGGTCAGCGTGCTCTTTGCACCCGACATGCTCGATCTCTGGAATGCCCTCGAGCGCGCGACGCGGACGCTCGCCGCCACGCGCCGCGAGAGTCGCGCATGATTACCGCGCGGACGGTC
>JBKJMP010000340.1:0-7823 GCA_046596395.1 Gemmatimonadaceae bacterium | reverse complement strand
CGGGTTGTGCTGTGCCTACGGCGCCCGTCCGGTGAAGGTGTCAGCCGGGCGGCCCACGGTTGTCACACCACGTGGAACGCGTGCTCGAGGTCGGCCAGCAGGTCGCCGACGTCCTCGACACCGCAGCTCAGGCGGATCATTCCCTCCGTGATGCCGAGTTGGGTGCGTCGGCCGATTTCGACACTCGCATGCGTCATCGACGCCGGGTGACTGATCAGGCTTTCGACGCCACCGAGCGACTCGGCGAGTGAAAAGAGCCGGCAGCGACTCAGGACTTCATTCGCCTTCTCCTTGGTGCCGAGCTCGACGGAGATCATCCCGCCGAAGCCGCTCATCTGCGCCTTGGCCAACTCGTGCTGGGGGTGCGAGGGCAGGCCGGGGTAGATCACACGCTCGTGCCCGAGACGCTCGGCGAGCCACGCGGCAATCTCGCGCCCGTTCTCGTCGTGCCGGGGCATCCGGAGGTGAAGCGTCTTGGTGCCGCGGAGGGCGAGCCACGAGTCGAACGGACCGGGCACGGCGCCAGCGGCGTTCAGGATGAACTGTAGGCGAGTGGCCAGGTCGTCGTCGTTCAGGATCGCGATGCCGCCGATCATGTCCGAGTGGCCGTTGAGGTATTTCGTCGTGGAGTGATAGATGATGTCTGCGCCGAACTCGAGCGGGCGCTGGAAGAACGGCGAGGCGAATGTGTTGTCCACGAGCAGCAGCGCATTTCCCGCATGAGCGACCTCGGCCGCAGCTCGCAGGTCGCAGATGCGCATCAGCGGGTTCGTTGGCGTCTCGACGAATACGAGACGCGTGGCGGGGGTCATCGCATCAGCGATGTGCTGGGGATCGCGCGTATCAACCCACGAGAAGGTCAGGCCGTAGTTCCCGAGCAACTTGTCGAAGAGGCGAAAAACGCCGCCGTACATGTTTTCGCCGCACACGATGTGATCGCCGGACCTGAACAACTTCATGATCGAATCGACGCATCCCATGCCCGACGAGAAGGCAAATCCGTGGCGCCCGCCCTCGAGCGCAGCGACATTCCGCTGGAGCGCCACGCGCGTGGGATTCTTGCCTCGGGCGTACTCGTAGCCCTTATTCTGCCCGAGCCCCTCCTGCACGTACGTCGATGTGAGGTACACCGGCGTCATGATCGCGCCGGCGAGCGGCTCCGGGCGCTGCCCAGCATGAATCGCCCGTGTTGCAAAGCCCGCTGTGAGGTCGTCGTCGAATACGCGCGTCATGCCGATACTGCTCCATGTCGGGAATGCGGCGCAAGATAGCCGCAGGGAAAGGCGTGGGCGAGAACGCTCACCGTCCGATGTCACACCGCGCACGAATCCGCACGCAATGTCAGCTGAATCCAATGTGAAGCAGTACTGCCTCATCGTCGACGACGAGCCGCGCCTTCGCCAGGTGCTGGTGCACCTCATGCGGAACGATGGCTTCGCCTGCCTCGAGGCAGGCAACGGCGAGGAGGCGCTCGCCCACCTGGAGCAGCGGTCCGTCACGCTCGTGATGAGCGACCTTCGCATGCCGAAGATGGATGGCCTCGAGCTGCTCCGGCGCATTCGCGGACGCTGGCCGGATACGGCGGTGGTGATGATCACGGCAGTCGCCGACGTGGAAGTCGCGGTGAGTTGCCTCGCGATCGGCGCGATGGACTACCTCACCAAACCGTTCCACCTTGAGGAAGTGCGCGCTCGGGTGGCGCAGGCACTCGAGAAGCGGCGGCTGGTGATGGAGAATCGCGGGTACCAGGAAAGCCTCCAGGAAAAGGTGGCCGTCCAGGCCCGGCGGCTCGAGGAGCTCTTCCTTGCCAGCATCCAGTCGCTGGCTGAGGCGCTCGAAGTGAAGGACCCGTACACGCGCGGCCACTCCATCCGCGTGAGCCACTATTCGTTGATGATCGCGCGCGAGCTGGGGCTGGACGCGGACATGCTCCGCCAGATCGAGCTGGGGGGACACGTGCACGACATCGGCAAGATCGGCGTGCGCGAGGACGTGCTGAACAAGCCTGGCAAGCTCACGGACGCGGAATACGAGCACATCATGACCCACCCGGTGGTCGGCTGGCGGATTCTCGCTCCGCTGCTGGGGGAAACGCCCGTGGCGCTGAACATCGTACGATCACACCACGAGCGATTCGATGGCCGCGGAATCCCTGATCGTCTCGCTGGCGAGCACATCCCGTTCGAGGCGCGTATCGCCGCCGTGGCCGACAGCTTCGACGCGATGACGAGCGACCGGCCCTACCGCCCGGACGGGATGAGCCTCGAGGCTGCCGTCGCGGAGCTGGTGCGCTGCAGCGGATCGCAGTTCGACCCGCGTATGGTCACCGCGATGGTCAGTGGGATTGAGTCCGGGCGGATCTCGCTCGTGCCGCGGGTGCCGTCCTACGCCCCCGCAGTCGCCGCCCGGTAACCTGCGGCGCGGTCAGCCGACGATTTCCACGACCGACGGCTGCTTGTAGGCACTGAGGCGCTCCTCGCACCAACGGCGCACGTCGGCTTCCGTCACGCTGCCGAACACGCGCATCCGGATCGCGTTCTCCCTGCCATCTTCTGGTATGCCGTCGACGTCCGCCCGGACGACGCCCGGCATTGCACAGAGCGCGCGCTCCAGCTCGCGCGGATAGACGTTGAATCCATTGCGCGTGAACATCGGCTTGATGAGGCCGAGGAAGCGGATCGTGCCGTCGGCAAGGCGGATACCCTCGTCTCCGCTGTAGAGCCAGTCGCCACACCGCGGCAAGCCGGTTGCGCCGCCTACGTACCCCGGCGACACATTCGCTCCGCGAACGCAGATCTCCCCGGCGGTACCATCGGGTAGGGGCTCGCTCTCGATCGGTGAGGAACTGCCATCGTAGCGGGCGGGTGGAAAGATTCTGACGTCGACGCCCGGCACAGCATGCCCCAGCGTCCCCCGCACGTTCGCGCGGCCGGCCCGATTGAAAAGCGCCAGCGGACTGGCCTCGGTGAGCCCGTAGCCCTCGTGTAGCTCGTGGCCGGTCACGTCGAACCAGCGATCCTGAAGCGCACGCGGGAGCACCGCCCCGCCGCAAAGGCACAGGCGGAGTGCGCCATCGGCGAGCCTGACGCCACGCTTCTCGATCGCCGCGAGGAGCGCCGCGTAGATGGCCGGAACGCCGGCAACCTCGGTCACGTCGCCAGCGAGCAATTCCGCAGCGCGGCCGGGGTTGAAGCGCGCCATGGTCGTGACGCGCGCGCCGACGAGCATCGGCGCGACGGCCGTGACGGTCAACCCGAACAAATGCGCGTACGGAAGCAGTGCGAGCACGTGGTCGTCCGCTGTGTTGGCCATCGCTTCCACCGCAGAGCGCGCATTCGCGAGCATGTTCCGGTGCGTGAGGACGGCGCCGAGCGGCGTCCCCTGCATCGCGGAGGTGTAGACGATGGACACCTCCTCGTCGCGTCCGCCGACGTCCGCTTCGCCTTCCAGCGAAAGGCCGAAGTGTGAGCCGAGGTCGATCGTCTGCACGCTGCCGTCGGGAGAAACGAGGCGGGCGGAGTGGGGCGCGTCGTCCAGGAGGACCCGATGGAGCGTATCGGGAACGCGATCCGCGAGGGCAGCCGCAGTGAAAACCGCCCCCACGCCGGCATCGGCGCACTGGAACGCGATCTCCGCCCGTGCAGCAAGGGGGTTGATGAGCACCGCGCCGCGTCCATCGGACGCAGCGAGGGCGGTGAAGTACGCCGGCGACGTCGGGAGCAGGATCGCCGCCCGACGGCCTGCGAGGGCGCGGACGAGCGGTGCACTTCGCTGGAGCAGCGTGATGCCGGCCGCGACCAGTTGCTGAGCCTCGAACTCGTCGATGCGTCCACCCCCCGCCGCCATCGCGAGGGGCAACAGCGCCAGCGGATTGGTCATCTACTCGCGCTTCGTCAGCACGTATGCCGGTCCATCAGCCTCGAGCCGCAGCGAGAGCTCCGTACTGGAGGCGAACTCGCCGGTGAGCTCCGGGAGCAGCCGGACGGCCAACCCGACGAGTGATACGGCACGGGCAAGGTTCCTGAAGACCACTCGGGTCATAACTCGAAGTGGTTGACGGATGTCCGGAGCCGCCCCGCCGCCTTCGCAATCTGGCGGCTGGAGTCGGCAACGCCGTTCATCGCGGCGGTTTGTTGCTCGACGACAGCACTGACCTGCTGTGCCGTTGCTGCGTTCGATTCGGCGCTCGACGCGAGCGCATCGATCTCGTGGGCGAGCGACTCCGCCTCGTCGCGTTGCGCGTCGGCGGCCGTGACGATGCGGTCCACCGCCGCGCGCGCACTCGCGATCTCCCGGTCGATCTGCGTGAGCGCATCCGCGGAGGCGCGGATGACGGCCTCTCCCGCGGTGACGCGATCGCTGGCCTCGAGGATCTGCTCCTCGGTGCGTACGGCGCTGGTCCGGATCTCGGCGGCGAGCTTGCGAATCTGCGCGAGTGCGCGCGCGCTCTCGGCGGCGAGCTTACGCACCTCGTCGGCGACGACCGCGAATCCCTTCCCGTGCTCGCCCGCCCGAGACGCCTCGATGGCGGCATTGAGGGCGAGCAGGTTGGTCTGCCGCGCGATTGAACCGATGACGTCGGTGATCTTGCCGATGCGTTGGGACTTCTCGCCCAGCTCGACGACCGAGGGGACCGCGGCGCTCGTGACCGCGCTGATCTGGGCCATCGCCTCGAGCGCCTCGCCGGCGGCGACCGTGCCGCGCCGCGTCGTGCGATGGGCGACGTCTGCCGCATTGCGCGCCTGCTCGGCGTGACTCGCTACCGCGACCGAGCGGCTCGCTACACGTCCCGATGCCTCGGATGCTTTGCTCACCCCGCGTGTCTGGAGCGCGGCGGCGTCGGCGATCGCCATCGCGGCCGTCGCGACCTGTTGCGTGGACGCCGTCATCTGCTCGGCGCTGACGGACAGCTCCTCCGTGGTGGCCGAGAGGTCGGCGGCGCTCGAGGAAAGGAGGGTGACGACGGACCGCAGGCCCTGCGTCATCTGTCGAAAATTGCCCGCGAGCTGGCCCATCTCGTCATCCGACTCGAAGGTGAGGTCGTGATCGAGCTTTCCCCCCGCGATGCGCTCCGCCTGCTTCGAGAGCTCGCCCATGCCAGTGGTGAACCGGCTCGCGCCCCAGTACCCGAATGCCGCGGCGACGGTGAACGCGATGGCGGCGTAGAGCAACACCTCGAGAAGCAGCCGGGCGCTTTCGCCCTCGGTCATCGCCTCTTGAATGCGGCTGAAGGTGGGGATGAGGATGAGCAGGAGCGTGAGCACGACTGCGCCTCCCGCGAGGGCAGCCATCTTGAGCTGGACGGGAAACCTGACTGCGGCGCTCAGGATCGGGAGGGTCGTGGGGGGAGGGTGCGGCGCGGGTGCCTCGTTGAAGCTACCGGACGCGGTTGGCCGTGGACAAGCGGGTCCTTCGCCTCGCTCCGGATGCCGGATACCTTTCGCCTCTCACCGACGGAGGAGACATGGCGCAGGGTGGAAACGGGTTGATGGTCAGTGTGTCCGGCATTCGTGGGCGCGTCGGCGATGCCCTTACACCGGAGGTCGTGGCGCGCTACGCAGCGGCATTCGGAGCGTGGTCCCTCGCGCAGGGAGGCTCGCGCGCGATCGTCGTGGGCCGCGACAGCCGGGTATCCGGCCCCATGTTTCACCAGATCGTCGTCGGGACGCTGCAGTTGGTCGGATGCGATGTGATCGACATCGGGCTCACGACGACTCCAGGCTGCCAGCTGTCCGTGGAGCATCATCACGCCGCTGGAGGCCTGATGCTGTCCGCGAGCCACAATCCGGTCGAGTGGAATGCGCTGAAGCTGATCGGGTCGAGTGGACTGTTCCTCGAGGCGAGCCAGGGGCTTGCGATGCGCGCGCTGGTCGAGTCGGGGATTCCGCACGCGAGCTGGGATGCCATCGGGTCGGTCACGGCAGACGACGGCGCCGCGCGCCGGCATGTGGAGGCCGTGCTGGCCATTTCATATGTGGACGTAGACGCCATTCGCGCCCGTCGGTTCAAGGTGGCACTCGACTGCGTGAGAGGCGCCGGAGCGACCGTGATGCCGATGTTGCTGGAGCGTCTGGGCTGTGAGGTGAACGGACTGAACATGGAAACCGATGGCCGGTTTCCGCGGGAGCCGGAACCCATTCCTGCCAACCTTCGCGACTTCGAGGCGTTCGTTGCGTCGAGCGGCGCCGACATCGGCCTTGCCGTGGATCCGGACGTGGATCGCCTGGCCCTCGTGAGTGACGAAGGCCGGGCTATTGGGGAGGACTACACGCTGGCGCTTGCTGCCCGCCTGGTGCTCCGGCACCGTCCTGGCCCAATCGTCACGAACCTTTCGACGAGCCTCCTGATCGATGCGGTAGCCCGGGACGCAGGAGTGAACGTCGTGCGCACGCCGGTTGGGGAGGTGAACGTCGCCGTGCGGATGCGAGAGCTGAATGCCCCGATCGGTGGCGAGGGAAATGGCGGGGTCATCCTTCCCGAAGTACACCTCGGTCGCGACGCCCCAATCGGCGCGGCCCTGCTTCTGCAATTGTTGACCGAGGAAGAACGCCCGCTTTCGGCAATCGTGGGATCGCTGCCACGGTACGTGATCGTGAAGGACAAGCTCGACCGGCCGAACGCGAGCCTCGATACGGTGTATGCCGCGCTGCGCTCCGCCTTTCCGGATGCCGAGGTGGACACGCAGGATGGCTTGCGGTTGTCGTGGCCGGACCGCTGGGTACACGTGCGCCCGTCCGGCACGGAGCCTATCGTTCGGGTGATTGCGGAGGGGCCGGATGAGGACGCGGCGCGGGAGCTGGTTCGGCGCTCCCGGGTGCCGCTCGACGCACTGAAATAGGTCGGATCTCTCAACAAGGACAGGCTGTCATGTGCGGAATTGTGGGGTATGTCGGGAGCAGAAATGCGACGACGCTGCTGGTGGACGGGCTGAAGCGCCTCGAGTACCGCGGGTACGATTCGGCGGGAGTGTCGCTGATGAACGGCAGTGGTGTGGAGACGCGGAAGGCGAAGGGGAAGATCGCCATGCTCGAAGCGGCGATCGAGGCGCAGCCAATCCACGGCAATACCGGCATCGCGCATACGCGCTGGGCGACCCACGGGCCGCCGAACGAGTGCAATGCGCATCCGCATCATGACTGCACGGGCACCGTCTCCGTCGTGCACAACGGCATCATCGAGAATTATGGGCCGCTGCGCGCGATGCTTCAGAAGACCGGGCATACGTTCGTCTCGGAGACCGACACGGAGGTGCTCGCGCACCTCATCGAGGCGGCTTTCGACGGCAACCTCGAGGAAGCGGTGATGGATGCCCTCGCCCTCGTCGAGGGCACGTACGGCATCGCCGTCCTTTCGGCGAAGGATCCGGACAAGATCGTCGCCGCACGCAAGGGCAGCCCGCTGCTCATCGGCCTCGGCGAGGGGGAGAACTACGTCGCCAGCGACGTCGCCGCGATCCTCCAGCACACTCGCCAGGTGATCTACCTGGACGATGGCGAGATGGCCGTGCTCACCCGTGACGGTTACCGCGTGCTGGACCTCGAAGCAAAGACCGTGAAGAAGCGGGTGAGCCGCATCGATTGGGACCTCGATCAGATCGAGAAGGGCGGCTTCGATCACTTCATGTTGAAGGAGATCATGGAACAGCCGCAAAGTGTGCAGAACACGATGCGCGGACGCTCCGTGGACGATGATGGCTTCTCCAAGCTCGGCGGCCTCAACCTGAGCCGCGAGGAACTGCAGCACCTCGATCACATCATCATCACGGCATGCGGCACGAGCTGGCACAGCGCGTTGATCGGCAAGCTGATGATCGAGGAGCACGC
>JBKJMP010000306.1:0-4610 GCA_046596395.1 Gemmatimonadaceae bacterium | reverse complement strand
GCGGCCCCGCCGCACCGCGGGCGGTGCGCTCCTCGAGGAGGCGGATGATGTCGGGCGGATACTCGGATGCGGTGGCCAGCCCGGTGTGCTCGAAATTGTCGACGCCGGCCGCGAGCCCGCGCCGGATTTCCTCGGGCCGGTGCGAATGACCCACCACCATGAGCCGGTGCTTGTGTGCTTCGTCGACGACGGCGCGCACTTCGTCCATCGTCATCTCGTCCTGGTCGATGAGCTTGATGACGTTTACGCCAGCCGTTGCGAGACGTCGCACCTTGGCCCGTGCATCGTCGACACCGTTCACCCCCCATCGGAAGCGCTCGGTGTTCGGATACGCGGCGTGCTGGATGAAGGGGCCCGAGACGTAGAGCGTGGGTCCGGGCAGCTTGCCGGCATTGATCGCCGCGCGCAGCGCGAGACTCTCATCCAGCGGCGCACCAAGGTCCCGGGCACTCGTGACCCCGGCGAGGAGCAACTGCTTCGCAGCGGCCGGCATGATCACGCGGCCGAGAATGTCCGTCTTCGAGTTGGTGTATGTGCTGTCCCAGTGCCCGTAGTCCGCGTGGCCCACGAGCATCGTGTGCACGTGCATGTCCCATAGTCCGGGGAGCACGCTCATTCCTTCGGTGGAGATGACCTGCGCGTCGCGCGGCACGGCAAGAGTGCCCACCGTGCCGACTGCCGTGATGCGATCTCCCTCGACGAGGATGACGGAATTGCGGATGGGACGTCCACCGTATCCGTCAATCAGCGTCCCGCCGACGAGCGCCATGCGCCGCGGCGTCTGTGCGGGAAGCACGGAGGCGACGCACGGAACGCCGAGGAGCGCGAGATGGAGAACCGCTGACAGCGCGGAATGACGCATGAAGGTCCCGTGGATGAAGGTGCTCGAAAGTGAAGCAGCAGGGGGACATTATCAACGACTTGCCACAGGACCGTCGCTACTCGTGCCGGAGGGCCTCCACGGGATCGAGTTTCGCCGCCCGCGCCGCCGGCACGATGCCGAACAGCACCCCCGTCAACGCCGAGACGACGAGCGACGAAACGATTGCCGAGAGCGGAACGGACGCCGGAACCGGTGTCGTGGTCTTGATCAGATACGCGAGACCCCCGCCGATCACCAGCCCGATCGCCGCACCGACACTCGTCAACGTTGCCGCTTCAACGAGGAACTGCCACAGGATCGTCGCGCGTGTGGCGCCCAACGCCTTGCGCACACCGATCTCGCGCGTGCGCTCCGTGACAGAGATCATCATGATCGCCACGACTCCGACCCCCCCGACCAGGAGGCCGACTGCGCTGAGCGAAAGACCGACGAGAAAGATGATCCCGAACACCTTGTTGAAGATGTCGAGGATGCGGTCCTGACCGACGAGGTAGAACGAATTCGGACGGCCGGGCTTGAGACCGCGCTTTGCCCGCAACACAGCGGTCACCGCGTCCATCGCCACCTCCTGCGCAACGTCCGCCCGCGGCAGTACCGTTGCGCGCAGGCCGCCGCGGAAGACATCGAGGTGTCGCCATGCGGTCATCATCGGGATGATGGCGCGAGGCGTGTCGGACCCGCGGCCCTCCAGCGTTTTGATGAATCCCGCCTGCGTGTGGAAGATGCCGATCACGAGAAAGGCTTTTCCTCCGATCGCGATCTGCTTGCCGATCGGATCGGATTCGCCGAACAGCTGCGATTTGAGCGTGTCGTTGAGGATGACCACCGGCGCCCCGCCAGCGTACTCCCCCTCGGTGAAGCTGCGGCCAGGAGAGATGTCGGCGCGATCGGTCTTCACCCAATCGAGCGTGTAGCCGTCGTATCCGACGCTGTTGATCAACTTGCTTCGGTACGTGAAGGTCGCCGAACTGCTGATCGATCCGACGGCCGTCTCCACCTCCGGCAACGCCTGAATGGACTGGAATTCGTCGAGCGTGAGCGCGGGATTGCGGCGGTCGGGACAGTCGTCGTCCGTGCCGTCGCAGGTGTTGATCCCGGGATTCCGGCGAGAGACGCGAAAGCTCATCGCGCCGAACGCTTCGAGATCCTGCTTGAAGCTTTCCTGAATGCCGTGCACGGCGGCGCCCATGGCCACCACGACGAAGACGCCCACCGCCACACCGGAAATGGTGAGCGCGGCGCGGACCTTGTTGGCGCGTATCGCTTCGAGCGCGATCGTCACGCCCTCGAGTGCCATCATGATCCTGTCGAGAAGACGCATCTCTACTCCTGCCTCAAGGCTTCGATCGGATCGAGCCTGGCCGCTCGGCTCGCGGGATAGATACCGGCGACGATCCCGACACCTGCCCCCAGCAGGAGAGCGGCGCCAATCGACCAGGGTGCGACGCTGGCGGGCAACGGCGACAGGGCGGCGATCAGCTTGGCCGCGCCGATGCCAAGCGCAATGCCGATTGCGGCGCCAAGGACGCTGAGCGTCGCCGCCTCGACGAGAAACTGCGACATGATGTCCGCGCGCCTGGCACCGAGCGCCTTCCTGATGCCGATCTCCCTCGTCCGTTCGGCCACCGCCACCAGCATGATGTTCATGATCACGAGCGCGCCCACGATCAGTCCGATGAAGGGAAGCGCCGTGCCGAACAGCACCATTTTCTGCTTGATCCCCGCGAAGAACTCGAGCGCCGAATCCGAGGTCTCGAGCGTGAAATTGTCCGGCCTGCCCGGCGGCAGGTGACGCGCGCCGCGGAGGACTTCGCGCGACAGCTCGATGCCGTCGCGTACGAGCTCCGGCGACGACGCCTGGACGAGGAGTGACGACACGTCACCGCGCGGCCGGATGATACGGTTCAGCGGTGTCGTATAGGGCGCGATAGCAAGGCGGTCGAGCGAGAATCCGAACACGCTGCCCTGCTTCTCGATAACGCCGATGACGACATACGGCGTGCCGCCGATGCGGAATTCCCGCCCGATGGGATCGAGGTCGCTGAAGAAATGCTCGGCGACCTCCGTCCCGATCACCACGACCTTCGTGCCCGACGCCACCTCCTGCGGCGCGAAGGCACGCCCTCGCGCCACGTCGAACCGCTTGATCGCGAAGTACTCCGATTCCGTGGCGACTGCCTGCACCTGCCGCGGGCGCGCGTGGTTCGACGATGCGTAGGTGAAGGTCTCGTTCACGATCGCCGAACGACTCCCGGCCGGCAGCACCGATCGGACGAGCTGGACGTCGGCCTCGCTGACCGGCGGCCTACGCGAGAACTCGCGCCACTGTTCGTCGCTGGTATTGGGACTGAAGCTCGCCCGGCGAAGCAGCGTGAACGTGTTGACGCCGATGATCTTGCCCGCGAAGTCGTTCTCGACATAGTCGCTCATCCCCTGCACGATCGAGACGACGGCAATGAGGAACATCACGCCGATCATGACGCCGAGGAGGGTGAAGAAGCTCTTCAGCTTCTGGACCTTGATGGTGTCGAGGGCGAGGCGAACGGCTTCGAGAAAAGGCATATGACAGTAATGGTATCGCCATTGTCGAGTGGCGCAGCATGGCAGGGGCAGACGCGTCTCGCCAGCCCGGTGAGGAGCCAGGCTGGCGCTGAAGTTTGCGGCGCCGCAGACTGCGCTCATGAATCCAAGGATCGAGGAGCTCCGCATCATCCCCACGGCTGAGAAGTTCATCGAGCCGTTCAATGCGGCCGTCGGCACCGTAGGCAGGGAGCGTCAGTACATCGGCTATCTCGATACCCCACCGATGGCCGACTCTCACGCCCTCGTGATGAACATCCTCGCCGGTGAGGGGGTGCAGTTCCTCGCTGTCACGGATAACGACGAGCTGGTCGGCTGGTGCGACATCGTCCGCAAGCAGCGCGACGGATTTCGTCATGTCGGCTACCTCGGCATGGGCATTCTCGCCGAGTATCGAGGGCAGGGCCTCGGCGAGCGCCTGATGCGGGCGACGATTGACGCCGCCGTTGCGGTAGGGATGGAGCGCATCGAGCTCGAGGTGTTCGACACGAACACCCGCGCGATCGCGCTCTATCGCAAGCTCGGGTTCGAGCCCGAGGGGGTGAAGCGCCATGCCCGCAAGCTCGAGGGGCAGTACGACGACGACCTGTTCATGGCGCTGTTGATCGAGACTTGAAACACCACCCATGGTGGGTCGTATTGCGAAGCCATACAGCCCCGCCTGCGGAGGAGCAGTGAGCGAACGCCTGACACTCGCGACATCGACCGGCCTGCCATTCCTGTTCCTCGCATTTCACGCCGCCGTCGGGACGATTGCGCTCGTCGCCGGACTGATCGCGATCTCGGCTCGCAAGGGCGGAACCTGGCATCGCCGAGCGGGCGTGGTGTTCGTGTATGCGATGATTGCGAATGGACTGTCGGCGTCGGCAATCTCCGTCTACGAGGGCGCGTCCATGGGCGTCGGTGCGCTCACGGTCTACCTCGTGTTCACCGCCTTCACCGCCGTCAGGCCGCTGCCGGCGATCGGCCGAGCCGTGGACGTGGTGCTCATGGGAGTGGCGTTCTTCTTCGCCGCAGCGATGTACGACAGTGCCCTGACCGCGCTCGGCAACCCGGGGAACCAACTCGATGGTGTGCCGGCCGGCATGTTGATGTTCATGGGCACCGTTGTCCTGCTCGCCGCGATCGGTGACGCCAGGATGATCCA
>JBKJMP010000131.1:0-2722 GCA_046596395.1 Gemmatimonadaceae bacterium | reverse complement strand
CGCGCTGGCTCACGTCAAACCCGATGACCGTGAAGCCGGCGCGTTTGCGACCTGCTCAACGCCGGTACCTCGCATATCCAGGACGTGCCGGCCACCGAGGTGGCCGCGTTCGTGAAGAGCGGGCACTTCCGTGCGACCACGGAACCGATGGACCTCGCCAAGGCCGACGCGCTGTCCATCGCCGTGCCGACGCCTCTCGGCAAGACGCACGACCCCGACATGAGCTACGTGCAGGCTGCGGCAGAGACCGTCGCGAAGGTTGCGCATCCGGGACTGCTCGTGGTGCTCGAGAGCACAACCTATCCCGGCACCACCCGTGAGGTGGTGATGCCACTGCTTACCGGCGCAGGCTACACCGTTGGCAACGACATCTTCATCGCGTTCAGTCCCGAGCGCGTCGATCCGGGGAACCCGGTCTACAACACGCGCAACACCCCCAAGGTCGTGGGAGGCATCACGCCGGCCTGCACCGAGCTCGCCACCGCGCTCTACCAGTCCTGCATCGAAACGATCGTCCCGGTGAGTTCCACGGAAGTCGCCGAGCTGGTGAAGCTCCTCGAGAACACCTTCCGCTCGGTGAACATCGCCATGGCGAACGAAATGGCGATCGTCTGCGACAAGCTCGGTGTGGACGTGTGGGAAGTGATCGACGCGGCAGCGACCAAGCCGTTCGGCTTCATGAAATTCACGCCGGGCCCCGGCATCGGCGGCCACTGCATCCCGCTCGACCCGCACTACCTCGCGTGGAAGATGCGCACGCTGAACTACCGGACGCGCTTCATCGAGCTCGCTGGCGAGGTGAATACGGCCATGCCCGCCTTCGTGGTCGAGAAGGTCGCGCACGCGCTCAACGCCGTCCGGAAGCCGATGAACGGCAGCAGCGTCCTCGTCCTCGGCGTCGCCTACAAGCGGGACATCGACGACGTGCGCGAGAGTCCGGCACTCGACGTCATCAAGCTGCTCGAGTCCCACGGGGCAGACGTGTCGTACCACGATCCGTACATCCCCACGGTTCGCGATGAGAGCGATGGGCATGGCGGGCCGGCCGGCGATGCGCCGCCGCGCCTGCGCCACAGCGTGGATCTCGACGTGGCGGCTCTCGAGGCAGCCGACCTGGTGGTGATCGTCACGGACCACAAGTCCGTGAACTACCAGCAGGTGGTCGACCACGCGTCGCTCATCGTCGATACGCGGAACGCGACGGCGCGCACACATCCGGGGCGCGCCCGCATCGTGGCGCTGTCTGGGGCTACCGCGCCGGTCGTGCCGGCAGCCACACTCCCAGCCAGCAACACGCAGCCGCACGCAATGGCATAGGGAAGCAAACGCAACGCTCAGTGTAGCGTGAGCGCAACAGTTCTACGGTTTCGCTTGGTGCAATCACACGTAAGACGTTGTAGTAGAATGATTTGCGTATGCCAGTCCATGGTCCCACGATTGCTGTGATGCCCCGTGACTCCGGCAAGGTCCAGAGCGTCCCTACCGTGGGTCCCGCGGTGCCACCGTTCCATTTCGCTTTCATCAAGGCAGGCTTGACGTGACACATGCGGGCGCTGCTGCCCCCAGTGGGTTTCTCGACGACGCACGCCGTTCGGCTGAGGAGTTCGTCGAGTCCTTTCGCTCGGATCCCGGCGGAAGCGGAAAGCGACTCCTGCCGCTCTCGCTCACCGTCGTCGCATTCGCCCTGCTCTTCTCGCAGCCCATCTCCACGCTGTTGCGGGACTGGTGGACGCTGCCAGAGGCTGGTCACGGGCTGTTGCTCGCCCCGGTGGCGCTCTGGATGGCCTTCAAGTCGGGCATCCGCCCCGAGGCGAGAGGGAACGTCGGGCTTGGCGTGGCCTTCCTCGTCTTTGCGGTGGTCGTGCGCTACGCCGCCGGGCTGGCCGCAGAGCTCTTTCTCATGCGGGCATCGATCCTCATCGCGCTCGCCGGCCTCACCACGTATCACTACGGCTTCCGTCAGGTCATCCACTGGTGGCTGCCCTTCCTTCTCGGCAGTCTCGCGATTCCTCTGCCGGAGCTCGTCACCCAGGCACTCGCCCTGCCGCTCCAGTTCAAGGCCTCGCAGATGGGCGCCGCGCTCCTCGAGTCGCGCGACATCCCCGTTCGCCTCACCGGCAACGTGATCCGCATCCCGGGGCATGAGCTGTTCGTCACGGAAGCATGCAGCGGACTCCGGTCGCTCACCGCGCTGCTGAGCCTCGCCGTCCTGCTCGGCGGCCTGGTACTCAAGTTCCCGATTACGCGCGTCCTGCTCGTAGTGCTCGCCATCCCCATCGCCGTCGTGATCAACGGCGTGCGCGTCTTCCTCACCGGCTTCCTGGTGTTCTTCGTGAACCCGGAGCTCGGCAAGGGATTCATGCACATTACCGAAGGGTGGCTGCTCTTCCTGGTGTCGCTCGTTTGTATGGGGGCGGTCGCGTGGGTCGGTGTCTTCGCGGAGAGCCGGTTCCTTCCGCGCCCACCGAACAGCGATCCCGAGCCGCAGCAGGGCATGCACGACTACGACGACGAGGGTCTGGTCTATGAGTAAGGAAATGGTGTTCAAGTACCTGCCGCCCGCGCTGCTGTTCGTGGGCTGCCTGCTGATGCTGTCGTCGCGGTCGCAGACCGCCGTGCCGTTGGCCGGTTCGCTCCAGACCGTCCTCCCCAGCGTCGACGCTCCTCGTCACCCACGGTCTGGTTGGTGACCCGAAGGCCGTCGACGCTGGGGAGGACGGTC
>JBKJMP010000614.1:0-19523 GCA_046596395.1 Gemmatimonadaceae bacterium | reverse complement strand
TCCATGCGCTCGATGTCGAGGAATACCACAGAGCGACGCTCGAATCCCTCGCGCTCCGTCACGTTGATGGCGTCGAGCCCTTCGGCCACGCCCCGGTCGCCACTGAGGAAGTCGGCGTTGCACACCTTACCGGCGCGGGTCAAGGCAGCCGTGCGCGCGGCGCTCGGCTTCGGCATCCGGTTCCACGTTTGCTGGCCAACGTAGACGATCGCGATTCCCCAGCCCATGCCCTGGAGGAACTCGCGCTTGCCCGTCCACGAGCGCTCGCGATGGCAGGGCGCCGGCAGGTACAGGCCTACCCAGCTGTATGGTGCGCCGGGCGCCTCCTTCCATGCGCGCATCGTCTTGTCGCCCGGATAGGTATGCGTGTCGAACCCGAGGTTCCGGCCGGACTTCACGTCGTCGGCGATCGGCGCGTCCTGTCCCGTGATGGCGGCAGCTAACTGTGCGACGGTCGCGGCGGCCTGCGCGATATCGTCGGCATCGGGCGACGTGGGAGTCTCGCCGCATCCCAGCACGAGAAAGAGCATCCCCGCGAAGATCGACGTTCCCTGAAGCACCGTTCGGCGATCGCTAATTCGCATAGCGCCATCGGTATGCAACACTCATACGAGCGCGCCAGACGTTTCCTCACCTGACAGATCGCCCAGCGGACCGGACTGCAGTTCAATTACCGCTCGCGGCGGTCGCTCACCATGATCGTGGCGATCATATAGACCGCCAGCGCGCCGGCGACGACGAATCCACCCGTGCCGAGCGTGCGCCAGTGCGGGAGCACCATGGCGCTCGCAACGAGCAGACCGGCGAGCACGAGCCCAGTGAACACTCGATTGGCCACCTTCTGAAGCGCCGTGATCAGCGACGGCAACTGCGGAATGTCCACGTGGGTCGCGAAGTCGTCGTTCGCGAGGCGTGCAGTAATCTGGTCGAGCCGGTGCGGAAGGGCCGCCAGAAAATCCACGCTCTCGAGCGCGATCTGGTACAGTCGCCGCGGGGAGACGTCACGCTTTGCACGGGCCATCGCGATCTCGTTCCCGTAGGCGCGAATCGTCTCGAGTGGCGTGAACGACGGATCGAGCGCACGCGTGACGCCATCGAGGTTGAACAGCGCCTTCGCCAGCAGCGTCATCTCGGCCGGCAGCTTGAGGCCCTTTCGGTACGAGAGGTCGATGACCTCGAACAGCACGCGTCCCGCCTCGACCTCGCCGGCCGTGAGCTCCACGTTGCGCGCGATCAGCGTCGCGATCTCGCGCGTGAAGCCCCCGCGGTCGAACGACGTCGTCGGCGTTCCCATCTCGACGAGCGTCGCGGCCACGTCATCCCCACGACTGTCGCCGAGGGCCATGAGGAGGCGAGTTGCCGAATCGCGCATCGTGACGGAGAGGCGCGCCGTCATCCCGAAGTCGATGAGCGCCAGGCGCACGTCCACGCCGTCGGGCAGCGGGCTGGCGGCCTCCTGTGCCTCTACCTCGAGTTTAGCGAGTGGCGTGGTGGCGGGGCGGAACTCCTCTCGGCGGTTGTCCGTCACGACCTCCGCCGGCGTGAGCGGATTCCGCGTTCCCGGCATCACGACGAACACGTTGCCCGGGTGCGGGTCCGCGTGGAAGAACCCGTCGAGCGTGATACCCTTGAGGTACGCCCGCGTGAGCTCTTCGGCCACCGGCGTGAAGTCGTGATCGAGGCGTGCAAGTGGCGAGACGGCGTCCACCTTGACCCCGCGAATGCGCTCGGTCGTGAGCACCTTCCCCGTAGAGTACGCCTCGATGACCTTCGGGATGATCAGCCGCGGAAACTCGGCGAGCGAGCGGCGAAAGACCGCTGCACTGCGCGCCTCGATGCGGTAGTCCAACTCGTCGGCGAGGGCGCGCTCGAGCTCCTGGATCACGCCGATGACGTCGATCCGCTGGCCGACGCCCGTGTGCGCCGCCATGAACCCTGCCAGCTCCTTGAAGAACTCGATATCGCCCGCGAGAATTCCGCGGATGTTGGGCCGCTGGACCTTGACGACCACGGCGCGTCCTCCGCGCAGGCGTGCGCCGTGCACCTGGCCGAGGCTCGCCGTGCCGAGCGGCTCGGAGTCGAAGAAGTCGAAGAGCTTGCTGATTCGCCCGCCGAGCTCACCCTCGATTGTGTCGTGAACGTCTGAGAGTGGAATGGGGCCGACGTCGTCCTGAAGGGACTCGAGCTCGCGGATGTAGGGTGCCGGGAGCAAGTCCGGGCGGGTGGAGAGCACCTGGCCGAGCTTGATGTATGCGGGGCCGAGCTCGATGAGCCGGCGCTTGAACCCCTCGGCGTTGGCCTCGACGTCGGCGAGCTCGTCCGGCGGCAGCTCCTCGTCGGCGGACGAGAGCGCGAGAAGCCCCTGTTGTTGGGCGACGTCGCGAAGCCCGTAGCGCGTGAACAGGCCGATGATCGCCGCGAGGCGTGGGAGATGCGCGGGAGAGAGAAGCACGGGGGCGGCACTAGGCAGTTACGATGCCAGCGAGGAACTCAGGCCTTCATGAAAGGGGCGTTTGCGGCGATACTTAATGGCAGCGTTGGCGACGCAATGCCGCGCAATCCCTCCCCGCAGCTTCGTCAAGCCATGCCCAAGAAGGACCCGGCGCCTGATCGGCCGACCATTCTCGTCGCTGAGGACAGTATCGAGCAGCGATCGTTGTACGTGGAGATTCTCACTGCGGCCGGATACCGCGTGCTGGAGGCGAGTGATGGCGCAGAGGCAGTCGACATCGTGCGGCAGCAGCGGCCTGGGCTTGTGCTCATGGACGTCACCATGCCTGGCACGAGCGGGTGGAACGCCGTGCGCGCGCTCAAGGACGATCTCGCGACGGCTGCGGTGCCCATCATCGTGATCACGGGGCTGGCCGCGAGCTGGGACCGCGATGCGTCCATTGCGGCGGGCGCGGACCAGTACATCGCCAAGCCCGTGTCGCCGCCGCACCTGCTCGAGGAAGTCAGGAAGTTCTTCGCTCGGTGACCGTCGCTCACTTCGGGGTCGCACTCGGTCTTCGAAGCTTGCACGGTGCGCGAGAAGGGACGGCGATGGTGCTTGCGTTGCTGAGCGCCTCGGTGCTCCCGGATCTCCTCGACATCGGGTACTTCGTACTCGCGATCTGCAACCCGTACGGGCTGTACTCGCACACGATCCACGCGGTGATGCTGCAGGCTGCGGCGGTGGGCGGGATCGCGTACCTGGCAACGAGTTCGCGCGCTACGGCACTTCTGTTCCTCGTGGTGGTATTGCTTCACCCGCTGGGTGACCTGGTCACTGGCCAGAAGCTCGTGGTGCCGGGGGGCGAAATGTACGGCTACCGGTTGTATGACCGGCCGCTCCCGGACTTCCTCCTCGAGGTTTCACTGGTGATAGGCGGGTGGGCGTTGCTGAGAAGGCATCAGCTCGTGCCTGCATGGGCGACGGGATATCGATTCCTGGCGTTCATGGTAGCGCTCCAGGTCACGTTCGCGATGCGCGCGGCAGCACGGCGTCCGAGCCTCAAACCGAACGCGTGCCCCGTGATTCAGGTAGGAACGACGCCAGCCGGCTGGTCGAATCTGCAGGCACGGTTCATGTTGGCTGTCCCGGTGAGCGAGCCGCGGGCGTTGTCGTAGTTGAACCACGAGTGATCGAGTCCCAGCGCCGTCGCCGAACAGACGCGCGATCCCGTAACCGTCCTACCACGATGATTTTCACTCCGATGAACGATGACCTGCTCGCGTCATTCGAATTGCCAGACGACGTGATGAGCGCCACGCTCGAGCACGCGATCAGCGACGATGCGAGCGCGACGCACGAGCGCGGGCATGCCGTGGCCGCAGCGCTGCAGCGCGCGCTCAAGGGGAGTCATGTCGAGTATGCGTTTCCCGGCGTCGTAACGGCGCAGCTCGCGTCGGGCGCGGTGGCGAACTGCGGTGGTCCGGCGATCGGCTGGATGATCGACGTGCAGCGCGCGTCCGGTGTGGATACGCACACCCTCGACCTCCCCCCACTGGACGACGACGAACCGGAGACGGTCGCGAAGGCGATGGCGAAAGCACTGCGACGGTACTGATGGCGCCGGCACCGGACTTTGGCAACCTCGACGTCGCCGAGTTCTCGGTTGGCGCGATGCTGCGGGCTGGGGTCGCGGTTCGGCGTGCGGTGAAGGGAAGCCCGACGATCGAGGACGCCGCCTCGGTGGTCGTGCGCTACCTGTACGATCACTGCGTAGATCCGTCGTCGGGCGAGCGGACGTGCGTACTCGCGCGTTTCTACAAGACGCATGCCTTCGGGGACCTTCCTGCGGACCTAAGGGGCTTTGCGCTCGCGCAGCTCGGCGACACGCCGGTGTCGGACGAGATGCGCTGCCTTTCGTTGATGGCCACCGTCGGCGCGGAGCCGGCGTGGAACGCGCGGCAGTCGTCGCGCTCGCACCAGGCCATCCCGCTCCCGAGCGTGGACATCGTGCGTGAGGCGCCGATGATCGCGCGTCTCATCGAGGGCCTCGGACTCGACATCGCATCGGTCGTGGCGGGACATGCGAAACGCTCGCCCGAGACAGGCTCGCGCACGTATGACGTGTTCCATGTCGAGGATGCGCGCGGGAGCCCAGACATTCCGGCACAGGTGGAGTTCGTCCTGCGCTACGGGATTCAGTCAGTGGTGGGATTTGGCGGACTGCTGCGATCCGGCGAGCTGTTTGCCGTCATCCTGTTCACGCGGGTGCGCGTGCCGGCCGCCAGCGCCGCACGGTTTCGCGCCATCGCGCTCGACGTACGCTCGGCGATGTTTGCGCTCGACGAGTCGCGGACGTGGAACGATTCGTAGGACGCATCTGTCATCGAATCCCGTACTGCCGGGCGCGGCTTTCGCCGACTGTGCGACGGGCGTTCTCCCCCTAGCGTTCCCGGTGGCCACACACCGGAACGAACGATGTCCTTCACTCACACCGCCTCGCATGCCATCCCCCGCCAGCCTCGGGGCTGGGGGTGGCTCGCCATCCTCGCGACCTTTGCGCTCCGCGCGTACGTCGCCACCGTGTGGATCCGCTTTGGCTTCGCGAAGCTGCAAGGCGGATGGCTCACGACAAATCCGCTGGGACCGTTGCTGACCACCATCGGCTCGGGTCAGCTGCCGACCACGGCACCGGGCTATGCACCGATCGCCCGGGTCATGGTGAACCTGCACGCCGACGCGGTGCTCAGCGTCGCGATCCCGTTGGCCGAGGTCGCGATCGCGAGCGCGCTCCTGTCGGGCCGCTGGGTCCGCACGGCCGCACTCGTCGCCTGTGCGTTGAACGTGAACCTGCTGCTATCGGGCGTCGCGAGTTGGTCACTCGATGGCCGGATGATCGTGCTTCAGCTCATCATCGTGGCGCTCTCGACGCTCACCGCGCAAAAGCGCGGCGTTGCCATTCAGTCGCCAGGTCGAAAGCGTCTCGTTTAATACGCCGCGCGTTGCGCGAGGCCCAGCGCGTACTCGGGCATCCACGTGCCGGCGCCCGGATTACCATTGCATGCCCCGTCCGATTCGCCCGGCGTCTTGAGCCACAGGTATGCGTCGATGAGCGAGTTGCCAGTCGCAGATGTTGGACGAAGTCCGAGTGCGCGGCCCGCCGGATTGCACCACTGGTAATCAGTCGTGGGGCCGAGGCCGTTACGACCGGTATCGATCACGTAGTGCTTGCCGCCGACGAGCGCCGACACCGCGTTGCCATAGGTCACGTTGTCCGACGTCAGCAGGAAGTTCGACACGTTCACGGAGAAGCCCGCCGCATTCGCGATACCGGCGTTGATCAACCGCGTGGAGATGGTGCTCGCCGACTTCCAGCGCGGATGGCCGGCGTCGATGTAGACGGAGATGCTGCCCTTGGCCTTGAAGGTCTCCACGGCATACTTCATCAAGCTGAGTCGCAGGGACTGGTCCGTGGCCGAGAGGCAATCCATGGCCGCGAGCGCATCGGGCTCGAGCACCACGACCGCCTTGCGCGCGCCGATGCCAGTCGCGAAGTCGCGAATCCACTGACGGTACACGTCGGCACTCGTCGAATTGCCGCCCGACAGTCCACCGCAATCGCGCTGGGGAATGTTGTAGGCGACGAACACGGGCACCGCCCCACCTGCCGACATCGCGGTGGTGGCCGCATTCACGTCGGCCAGCACGTTGGTGTTCCAGTTGCCGATCCACCGGGCCATCGACTGCGACGCGATCTTCTGCATCTGCGTGGCATCGGCGGGCCGCGTGTATTTCCACGCCTCGGCCGTCTTCATCGCGTTGGAGTACGGATCGACGTAGAAGGTCGCGCCGGCAATCGGATTCGAGAAAATCGCGGAGCTCACAGGCGATCCCTTACGGGCCAGGTCGGCTGCGGCGGGAGCGAGAAGGGTTCCGGCGTCATTGGAGCAGGCGGCCAGGAACAGGACGAGACTTGCGGCAACGATGCTGCGGCCCGGGAGGGGGAGGGCGCGAACGGAGCGGGTCATGGGGGGTAGTGGGAGGGCGTGACGGGGCGCGAATGCTGTCGGCGTGGCGTCAAACATTTGTAGGACGCAAGCCAGCGAATTTCGTCACTGGCGAACTCATCGCTATATGGTTGCGATGTAACAACTTAGGCCGCCTCTACCGTTGGGTTGACCGAGGAGCCATCGACCTCGCCCGAGCGTTTACGGCCTACAGCGTGCACTGAGTCACAGGTCCAAAGTGCCCAAGACCACATAAACGCGTGAGTACGACCCCAACACCGGCGGCCGCCAAGTCCCTGCGGCCTGCGCTATCGGCCTACACGATCCCGCGACTTCCACGCTCGCAAGAGCTGGCCATTCGCGCGATTGCCCTCGTCGCATATGCATTTGGCGTCTACTGGATTTACTGGCGGTGGACGGAATCGCTGAACTGGCAGCACCCCACGTTTTCGCTGATCCTCGTGATCGCGGAGACGTACGGGCTGATCAGCATGGCCGCGTTCATCTTCACGGCTTGGCGCCTGGTACATCGCGAGCCCCCGCCCGCGCCTGACGGGCTGCGCGTGGACGTCTTCATCACATGTTACGACGAGCCGCTCCAGCTGCTGCGACGGACGGCAATTGGCGCGCGCGCGATTCGCTATCCGCACCAGACGTACATGCTGGACGACGGGAAGCGCGACGAAGTGAAGTCGATGGCCGAGGAGCTGGGGATCGGCTATATCCGCCGGGATGGGAACGAGCACGCGAAGGCAGGAAACCTCAACAACGCGTTCAAGGTGACGTCGGGCGAGTTCGTGCTGCAGCTCGACGCCGATCACGTGCCGCTTCCAAACGTGCTCGACCGGCTGCTCGGCTACTTCCACGATCCGAAGCTCGCGTTCGTGCAGTCGCCCCAGGACTTCTACAACACGGATTCGTTCACGCACGTCGTGAATGACGACAGCCGCCAGATATGGGAGGAGAACCGCCTGTTCTTCTCGCTCATCCAGCCGGGCAAGGATCGGATGAATGCCGCGTTCTTCTGCGGCAGTTGCGGGGTGCTCCGACGATCGGCCTTCGACGAGATCGGCGGGTTCTCCACCGAGACGATCACGGAGGACATGGAGACGTCCATGAAGCTGCACGCGCGCGGATGGCGATCGGCGTATCATGGCGAGACGCTCGCCTACGGACTCGCTCCGGCGTCGGCGGCGCAGTACCACGTGCAGCGGTTGCGGTGGGGGCAGGGGTCGATGCAGATGCTCCGCAAGATGAACCCGCTGTTCATGAAGGGACTCACGGTTCAGCAGCGGATCTCCTACTTCTTCTCGGTGATCGTGTATCTGGACGGGTACCAGCGGTTGATTTTCTATCTCGCCCCGGTCGTCTACTTCCTGTTTGGCATCCTGCCGGTGAAGGTGGACAACAGCGAGCTGCTGATTCGCCTGGTGCCATACATGATCCTCACGATCGGAAGCTTCGAGCTGTTGTCGCGCGGGACGGGATACATCCTGATCTCCGAGCGCTACAACATGACGCGATTCTGGACCTATGTCCTGGCGGCGTCGGGGTACTTCGCGAAAAAGCCGCTGAAGTTCAACGTCACGCCAAAGGGCGTGGGCGACGTGCCGTTCAAGACGTACGCGCCACAGCTGATCCTCGCGATCGTCTCGATGGTGGCGCTGGTGTGGGCGCTCTTCGCGCGGCACTACGGGTGGATCGACTACAACGACGGCGGCGGGTTCTCGACCGCCTTCCTGGTGAATGGCCTCTGGGTCGGGTGGAACCTCTACTTCGCACTGTACGTGGTGCAACACAGCGTACAGTCGAAGCAGTTGCGTGCCGACTACCGGTTCGAGCAGCGGCTGCCGACGAGCGTTCGCGCGATCGTCGATGGTGAGCCGGTGGGCGAGCCCATCCCGGCCACTACCGAGGACGTCAACGCCTCGGGCGTCTCCTTTCGCTGCACCTGCAAGTTCGACAAGGGCACGCTGCTCGAGCTGCCGCTCCACCTCTCGGACTCCACCATCATCGCGCGCGGCGTCGTGACGCACCGGACGGAGAGTGCGAGCCGTTATGGCACGGTGTACTCGCACGGCCTCGCGTTTCAGGACATGCCACTCGAGGCGCGCGATGCCATCGAGCTGCACAGTGCGCATCATGCGATCCCGCTCTCGCGGCAGCAGTTTCGCCAGAGCATCGACCTCATCGAGAACGCGGTGCAGCGGTTTACCAACCCGCGTCAGGGGCGCCGCACGTCAGTCGGCCTTCCCGCGCTGGTCTCCGTCATAACGAACGATGGGGAGATGGAGATGGGAATGGGGCTCCTCGAGGACGAGAGTCGCGGTGGCGTGCGTCTCATCCTCGAGAACCCGCTCGAGCCGGGCACGGTGATGCGGTGGGACGTGCCGGGCACGACGATCGCGGGGCGCGGGACCGTCGTGTTCAGTCGTGCGATGGAGTCGCCGCTGCGCGTGAGCTTCGTCGTCGGCGTTCAGCGGCTCGAGGAACCGCGCGACCCGTTCGCCACGGTGCGGCGCTGGGTCACGCGCGAGGTGCCAGCCCCGGGTGTCCCGGGACGCTGACTATTTCCTGGGGCAAACGGTGACGATGAAGGGGCAGCCGCGCTTCAGGTACGCCGCGGCCTCCATCACGATCGCGGCGGTATTGAGGTTGAACGTCCCCGTGGACTTTCGCGTCCCTTCATAGACCCCCGCCGTCCAGCCAGCCGTGCTGCCTCCGTACTTCACTGCCTGAAGCGCGTCCCACGTGTACGCCGTCGGTGCGAGGGCGTGATAGCCGAACGCGGCCTTCGCACTCACCCAGCGCGGAAAGGTGTCGCTTGCCACCCCACTCACCGTCGTGACGACCCACGGCTTTCCGTTGTGATAGAGCAGGTAGTAGTAGAAGTACGCAGGGGGAACGGGAATGGCGTCCTCGCTCACCATCGTGACGATGCCGGTCTCCTTGTAGCGCGCCTCCTGCGCCGCGAGAACGGCGAGCGAGAGATTCTTCCAGTGATCGCCGTTCCATCCCAGCTCGAGGCCCATCATCACGAAGGGCTCGCTCGTCATTACGTCGCCGCCGCGCACGTCGGTAAGGATGGTCTGTCCGCCGACGGTTACCGGCCGTCCGTTCACACCAAAGTCCCGTGCCGCATCGACTTTGGCGCCCCAGAGTGCGAACCCCTCCGCGGCATACTGCTCGTACCCGACGCGCCCCTCCTGATAGGCGCGCTTCTGCGCGTTTTCCGACCCGATCTCCTCACCCTGCATGTAGCCGTTCTGCACGAGCCGGTTCATGTCGAGCCGCGCGACCACCGCCTCGATCCGCCGCGCAAACGTGGGGTCGTCCTGCGCGACGATCTTCATCCACACCAGGAAGCGACCGTGATCGAGCGCCGACCAGCCCATGCCAACCGTGCTGGGCTCCGCCTTGGCGTCGACCATCGCGCCATTCCGCGCGTCGTACATGCGGTTGTACGCGGCATTGTCGTAGAGTGCCAGCTTTTCGATCGACGTGAGCGTCCGGTTCACGAAGCGGCGGTACTGGGTTCTGTTGATGAACCCGAGCTCGCGCGCCGAGCGGGCAGCGGCGAGCGCGCTTCCCATGTCCCAGATCGTGAGGTACGGATAGCTCTTCGTCGCTCCGACGAATCCAGCGCTGGTCACTTCGCGCGTGACGTAGGTCCAGCCGGCGCGCGCCGACTTGAGCATGAACGCACGCTGTGCTGCGGGAGTCGCCTTCACGGGCGCGAACGCGGCGGGCGCGGGAATCACGAGCGCGCGTCGTGGAATCGCCGCCGAGGAGTCCCGCGCTCCAGCTGGTTTCTCCTGCGCGCATCCGCTCTCGGCGGCAGTCAGCAGGACGACGAGCGCAACGAGCGTCGGCCGAAGAACCCTTTGTGTGTTCGACATTCTGTTTTCGGGAGAAGTGTGTTCGGAGGAGTACTCCTCCAATGGCAAATGGTGCACCGCGTGCTTCCTCGAGCGAACGCGGCAGTGGCGCAAGTAAACTGCGGCCCTCGAAGAGTGTCTCGGCGTCATCCGGTATGGTTTTGGCAATGTGAACGGAATTCGTGTTATTCCCTTCACGTGTCACGTCCCAAAACGCACACATTTCATGAACCACAAGCTCTGCATTGCCGCCCTGGCCGCGGTCATCGCCGGCGGCGTACCAACCGTGCTCGGTGCACAAGGCTCAGTTGCAACATACGGATCGGTTGAGGTCGCTGGCTATGGCGAGGGCTCGGCGCTGCTCGGAACATCGTGGAACAGCGGTCGTCAGGGTCTCGGTCCCGTTGCGTCCATCCAGGCACAGACATACCGCTATCGGCTCGTGGGGTCACACGCACAGGCATACGCGGTTTCTCCCGCGCTAGGTCTCGTGAACATCATGCCGACGGGAGCGGTCCAGGCACAGGTGGGATACTCGTTCGTCAACACCGAGTACCCGGACGCGATCGGCCTCGAGACGGGGGGGAAGAGCGGGGTGTTCGCCTCGGCGATGGGGAACTACTGGGGCACGGGGGAGAACACGGCGCAGGCGATCGCGAGCTACGGCTTTGCCTCCGAGTACTATTGGACGCGATTCCGCGCTGCGCACCGCCTTGCGCCGTCGGCAACTCCGATCTA
Organism: Gemmatimonadaceae bacterium; assembly: GCA_046596395.1. Lineage (GTDB taxonomy): Bacteria > Gemmatimonadota > Gemmatimonadetes > Gemmatimonadales > Gemmatimonadaceae > AG11. The sequence continues at coordinate 8,469 of JBKJMP010000614.1, read as the reverse complement.
CCTCGGCGGCGAAGTGGTGGTTCAGGGATCTCAGCGGATGTCCACGTCGCGCTACCAGGTTGGCCCTACGCTGGAGTACCGCTTCACGCCGGAGTTTCGGATGGGCGTATCTGGCGGGTACAAGGGCGGGAACAACAATTATGCAGGCACCGGCTACGGGCGCGTGGAGTTTCTCGTGCTGACCAAGCTCTAAGAGGGTGCTGAAAAGACGGGTCTGGCATGTAGAGTGAGGAGTCGTGGGTTTGGAGTTCATATGCCGAGTTCGGGGTTAGGTGTGGCCTACTCCAGACTCCAAACCCAGTTTTCTCACTCCACACCCATCACCCCTCACCCTAAACACCAGACCCTTCTTTTTCTTCATACTGTCTTAACGCCGCCAGCCTAAACAGCAGGGGACAGCGGACAGGGAACTGGAAAACCGGTTACCGCCTGTTCCGTATTCCCTTGTTGTCAGCTTTTCTTGGCCGGCAGTTGCTTGTCGATGATGCCCGGCATTTCGCCCTGGGTGCCCTGGACCGCACTGGGGCGTCGCTCTGCGGTGACGTTGTAGGCCTGCGCGATCGCGCGCGCCACTGGATGCTCGGGTAGGCCCGGATTCCACGTCGTCTTCGCAACGATGACAGTGTATGGCCCTTTCATCGCGCGAACCTGCGCGAGGATGCGTGCCGTGCTCGTGTCGCCGTTCGTTGCCGGATACGCGACCAGTGTGTGCTTCACCGCGTACTGCGTCATGGCCGCGTCGGATTCCGTCATCCAGCGTTTCTGCGCGCCGTCCCTGGGGTCGAGCACGAGCAGTACGTGGCCGGGGTTTCCCTGAATGATGAAGCCGAAGAACTCTTCCTTGTTGGGGAAGGGCACGACCCACGCGCCATCCTTCACCTTCATGAGCAAGCCGCGCTCGAATTCCTCGGTGCGCATGTCGAAGCCGAGAGCGCGCTTGAGGTCGGTGGTGGCCGCGATGCGCGCGTTCGATTCCGTCTCCATCGACTCGATCACGCGCTTCACGATGTTCACCCGGTCGCGGCCCAGCCCGCAATGCACGTAATACGTTCCCTCGCCCTTGCGCGCGAGCTCCCGGATCATCTCCAGCGATGCCTCGTTGTTGCTGACCCACGGAAGCATGGGCGCCTCGATGAATCGCATGCCGATCGAGGCAGTTGCCCTTCGTTCCTCGGTGATGCCCGAAATCTCGACGAGCGACGTTGGGCTCTGGAGCGAAACGATCGCCGTAACGCCCTGCGCCTTCAGCTGCTGGAGGCGCGCCTGGTCGGGATAGGATCCGAACATGAACGTCGGCCCTCCCTTCAGCGCAAACGACGAGCTCTCGGTGCCGGCGAAACTCGCGAGGAACTTCGTGGGATTCGACCACGCATAGCCACTCAGGATCGCCGGTAGCGCGAGGGCGGCGAGCGCGATCCGGCGGGTGCGCGGCGGCTGTCGGTAGAGTGCGCGCACCACGCGGCGCGCGAGCAGGAATGAACCCGCGACGAAGAGGATGATCACGCCGATCAGCACGCGGTTCTGCGCGGCTTGGCCCCATCCGAAGCGATGGATCAGGTCCAGCACGCCACGCACCGCGACAACGAGGACCAGTGTGCCGGTGAACAGACCGATGGTGAACCACGCATAGCCGAACGTCGCGAGGAACTGCGTTGCCGACGGCTGCGAATACCTCGGCCGCGAACCGGTGTACGGAGATGCGTTCATGCGCGCCTGCCCGGATTCACGACGAGAACGTTCGTGAGGGACGGCAGGTGCGGTGCGGAACGGGGCGTTGCGAGTTCGTGATCAAAGGCAGTCATAGCTACCGATAAAGGCAGTTTCCTTGCCACGTCTATCAATCCAGCAAACGGGAGCACTCAAGACGAAAAGCGCCGGCCGTCAGGGTAGACGGCCGGCGCGCAAGCAGCCGCTGCTGCTACTCGTCGCCGTCTTCGGCGTCGAGGTTGATGCTGCTGACGGCGAGCGCGGTGAGGTCGAGGTCTGTCTGCTGCTCCTCGTCGAGCGTTGTTTGGAGCAGTTGAGCCTGGTTCTCGTAGCCCAGGGTGCGTGCCCATGTGCGACAGGTGCCATATCCGGCCATCTCGTAGTGCTCGACGTGCTGTGCCGCTGAGATAAGGCCTGCATCGAGGACATCTTTCTCGGGCTTCTCCTTGATCAGCTCGACGCCTTCCTCGATGAGTCCCTCCATGCCGACGCACTTCTTGCCGCGCGGGCTCTCGCCGAGCTCCTTGCAGATGCGCTCGAGGCGCGTGACCTGGGTGCGCGTCTGCTTCTCATGCTTCAGGAACGCGCGCTTGAGCTGGGGATGCGTGGCAGCCTTGGCCATCCGTGGGAGAGCCTTCAGGATCTGCTTCTCTGCACTCCAGAGATCCTTGATTCCGTCCACGTACAGGTCCCGCAGGGTTTCCATCTCCATCGTCGTGCTCCGTGTGGTTGAGATTGCAGTTGCAGTAGCCGATGGTTCTCCGGCTCCATAACGGTGCCCGGATCTGGCAAACCACATGCCCCCGACGATCATCTCGATTGTTTGAACGCGCCGCTGTTACGCATTTGTGAACGAATGCGCACCCCGTCGATGCCTGCGCCGCCGAAGATTGTTCAACTCCAAACGCGGGCACGGCAATGCAGACACCATTCGGTTTTCAGGCTGAAGTCTCGGATGATTCCGCCACCCTCTATCTCTCGGGAGCGCTGTCGCCGGGTGATGCCTTCAGCCTCGGTCGCGCGTGCGCCGAGCTTCCGGACCGTGTGCGAACGTTGCGGCTGGACCTGCACGGTGTCACCCGCATGGAGGACGACGCGTTCTCGTCGGTACGCGGCGTGCTTCGGTACTGGCGTGAATCGCGAGGCGGGAGCTTTCGCGTGTCGCTCACGACGGATTCGATGATTGCCACATACGGAGAAGGCAGCTTCGCCGATCCACGGCTGGGCCGGACGGCACCACTGCGCGAGGCAGCCTCGACGCCGGCGCTGATGGCGATGTACTTGTGACCGCGCGCGTCCCTGCGCACTAGCATCGCTCCAGCTTCCTGCGTAGCATTCGCCGGAAATTCACATTATTCGGCGAGGAACGGCATGGCGACCAAACTGGACAAATCGATCAAGCGTGAACTGGTGCATGGCGACAAGACGTACACCATCACCATCGCGCCCGAGGGCGTGAAGGTCGTAGAGAAGGGCAAGCGGAATGGCAAGGAACTGTCCTGGTCGTCGATCATCAGCGGCGATGCCGAGCTGAATGAAAACCTGAGGATCTCGGTGGACGCGACGCGCGCGACGAACTGATTGCCAGCCGGTCCGGCGAAGAACGGCAAACGTCCCTTTGCGCCGGACCGTTCGCCAGCTCCGATTAGCCGCGCATCAGCGCTGCGCGGGCGGGAGTAACGCCGCAATGCGCGCGGCGCGATCGCGGTGACGCTGGCCGAGAAGCTCGAACTTGGCGGCGGTCGCGATGTCGTTGGCCTCTCGATTCTGCGCAGCCATCACCGCGCAGTATTCACTTACTTCTGTCTCGTCGGTGACGTCCTGCTGCGTGAAGCCGTACGGCTGCTCATGCAGCAGTAGCGCGGCGATGGCATGAGCGGAGAAGGTCAACTTTCCAAATTGCTCGCGCAGATGCTCGAGCCCATCGATCTGGGTCAGCACGCCGTTCCATTCGGCGGCGGACAGGGCAGGCGTGTGTGTTGGCATGGGGAGTATGTGAAGAGTGCGGCCTACGGATATAGTCATCGTACACGCGAAGTGCACTCCCGAGCTCCGCGGAGCCGTCCCCGCATACACTGCCTTTATCCGTAGGCAGGGCTTGCTGAGAAACCAATCCCGTCGCTGATTCACACGTCGGCAATCACCAGGCCTCGATCCCCGCACGTGAAAACCCTCGTCATCGATATCGGCGGATCCAACGTGAAGCTGCTGGCCACCGGCAAGCGCACGCCACTCAAGCTGCCGTCCGGTCCGGACTTCACGCCGGATCAGATGATGAAGCGCGTCCTGCCGGCGACGGCGGGCTGGAAGTACGAGGCGGTCTCGATCGGCTATCCGGGTCCGGTCCACGACAACCGGCCCGCATCCGAGCCGGTCAATCTCGGCGAGGGATGGGTGGGGTTCTCCTACGAGGCGGCATTTGCGTGTCCCGTGCGCATGATCAACGACGCCGCCATGCAGGCGCTCGGCAGCTATGACGGGGGCAAGATGCTGTTCCTTGGCCTCGGCACGGGGATGGGCAGCGCACTGGTGCACGAGGAAATCGTCGTTCCGCTCGAGTTGGGCCACTTGCCGTACCGAAAGGGGCGGACCTACGAGGACTACATCGGGCAGGCCGGCCTCGAGCGGCTCGGCGAGACGAAGTGGCGTGCACATGTGGTGACCGTCGTCGACCTCTTCCTCGCGGCGCTGAATGCGGAGTACGCCGTGCTCGGCGGCGGCAACGTGCGGTTCTTCGAGGAGATGCCGCCGCGAACGCAGCGGGGCAACAACATGCACGCCTTTCGCGGCGGCTACCGCCTGTGGCAGAAGCGCGCGCGGCTCGCGTGACGCGTTGAGGGAGAACGAGCCCAGCGTTAGCCGAAGCGCGCGCGCAGGCCGTCGAGCAGCGTCGGAATGAGACCGCCGAACGCTCCGTTGCTCATCACGAGCACCGCGTCACCCGGCTGGGCGCCCGTGATGACGCGCTCGACGATCTCCGGCACCTCGCGCGTGGCGTGCACGGAGATGCCTTTCTCCTCGAGCACGGCAGCGACCTTCGCGATGTCGAGCTGCTCGTCGACTGGCACCTTGTCGTGTGGCTCCGGGACGCGAATGGACGCGAGCGTGGCACCATCGAACGCGGTGGCGTACTCGACCTGGTGAATGTTGCGCCGGCTCGTGTTCGACCGCGGCTCGAACACGGCCCAAAGGCGCCGGTCGGGATAGCGAAGGCGGATGCCGGCGATCGTCTCGCGGACGGCGGTGGGGTGGTGCGCGAAGTCGTCGATCACGAGCACGCCGCCGATCTCGCCGCGAATCTCCTGGCGGCGCTTCACGCCGCTGAATGAGGCGAAGCCGTCGCGGATCGCATCGGCCTCCAGGCCGAGGGCGCGGCACGCGGCGTAGACGCCGATGGCGTTCTCCACGTTGTGATGCCCTGACATGGGCAGCAGGAACTCCCCGGTGTCGCCGCGGGGCTCCTGCATGCGGAAGCGCGCACCCTCTGGCCCAAAGCGCAGGTTCTTCGCGACGTACTCGGCGTCGCCCTGGGCGGCGTACGTGGCGACATAGCCGCGGCACGAGCGCTGGGCGATGGCCACGGCATTGGGATACGAGGCCGCGACGGCGAGGAATCCATCCTCGGGAATGGTCGCGGCGAACCGGTCGTAGGCCGATTCGTAGTGTGCCATGTCGCGATAGATGTCCGCGTGGTCGAACTCCACGCTCGTGAGCAGCGCGGTGCGCGCGCGGTAGTGCATGAACTTTGGGCCCTTGTCGAAGTAGGCCGTGTCGTATTCGTCACCCTCGACCACGACGAACGGCCCCTTTCCGTTGCGGAAGTTGCCGTCGTAGTTCAGCGTCACGCCCCCGACGAGGAAGGTCGGGTCGGTGCCGGCGGCGACGAGCACGTGCGCGAGCAGCGCGGACGTGGTCGTCTTGCCGTGCGTGCCGGCGACGACGACACCGTGCTTGCCGGCGAGCGCGAGCGAGCCGAATGCGGCCGGAAAGCTCATTTGGGGAATGCCGCGCTCGCGGACCGCCGTCGCTTCCACGTTCACGCGGCGAATCACGTTCCCGATGATCACGAGGTCTGGGCGCGCGGCGTTGATGTTCGCGGCGGAGTAGGGCGTCATCACGTCCACGCCCCATGCGGCGAGCATGTCACTCATCGGGGGATAGACGCTTTCGTCGCTGCCCGTGACTTCATACCCGGCAGCCTTCAGCATGCCGGCGAACGAGCCCATCCCCGTGCCGCCAACTCCCACGAGGTGAATGCGACGGATGGAGCCTGGTTCGATGTCGGTGAGGACGTTGCCGTTGTCTTCGGTCATCAATTTGAAGTGAGGTCGGACGAAAGGCAGACCGCGTGAGACGTTCGCCGCGTCAGCCGGAGACCGGCGTGGATGCCGGGGTAACCGGCGCTTCCGCCAGGACGAACCCCACCCCGCGGCGCGACGTGATGCGAATTGTCGCGCCAGCTTCAGCCAGCTTCTTCCGGATGCGCGCGACGTTGACGTCCACGACGTTGGACCCCGGATCGAAGTGCATGTCCCAGACCCGGTCGAGCAGCTCGGCGCGGGTGATGACCTCGGTAGGGTGCAGGAGCAGATGCTCCAGCAGGGGGAGCTCTTTCGCGGTGAGGTTGACCTCGATCCCGCCGATGTGGAGTTGTCTGCTGAGCCGGTTGAGGATGACGTTGCCGAGAACGAGCTGCTCCGTGCGGGTGGCGCCGCCGCGGCGGACGAGTGCGCGGAGCCGAGCGCGGAATTCCTCCACCAGGAGTGGCTTGGTGAGGTAGTCGTCGGCGCCCGCGTCGAGCGCTCGTACCGTCACGGCCTTGTCAGTCGTCCCTGTCAGGACGATGACGGGAGTCGTGCGCCCACCGCGCCGAAGCGCCTGCACGACGGACAACCCGTTGCCGTCCGGAAGCCCGAGATCGAGAACGATGGCGTCGTAGTCGGTGACCATTCCGCAGGTGATGCCTTCCTGCGCCGTGGTCGCGACGTCAACGGCGAACCCCTCAGCCTCCATGACGGAGCGGCTGAGCAGGGCGCTCGACGGATCGTCTTCGACAAGAAGGGCTCGCATGGTGCTCCACTTGGCGGGGTGCTGGTGGCGAGAACTCTCGGAGTGGGACGTTCGATTAACAGAATTGTAATACTCGTGAGAGACTCCTGTAACTGTGACCGGGGCATTATGCCCGTGTAGCAGTTCACAACACTCTCACGGAGAATCAGTCACATGAAGACCTTCACGCGTACCGCGCTGCTCGCCGTTGCCCTCGTTGCCACCGCGTCGGCGGTTCAGGCCCAGACCACCCAGACGGTCACCTACGCCGTCAACGCGATCAACCAGATCGCCTTCACCGGCGCCCCGTCGCTGACGATCACCACCGCGGTAGCCGGCAGCGCGCCGACGTCCGTCACCAACTCGGCCTCCACCTGGGCCATCACGACCAACCAGGCCACCGTGAAGATCTCGGCGAGCATCGCGAGCGCGATGCCGACCGGCCTCACGCTGAACGCGAGCCTGGCCGCGCCGACGCTGAATGGAACGTCCGCTGGTTTCCTCGCGCTGGGCACCACCGCGGTTGACCTCGTCACCGCGATCGACAAGCTGGCGCAGAGCGGCATGGCAGTATCGTACCGTCTCGATGCGACCGCCGCTGCCGGCGTCGTCGCCTCCGCCACCAAGATCGTGACGTACACGATCAGCGGCGGCACCTGATCCACTCGGCGCTCAGCCGATATAACAGCATCGTTGTGATCTGCCACTCGGCGCTGGTTGGCTGCCTTCGCGCAGACGGCCAGCGTCGGCCGGCCAGCGATAGTGCAGTGTCCCAACCGACGTTGTCGCGCGCAGCAATTAGCAGCGACCTGGCGCGTCTTCACACGCTCACGGGCGAAACCCGACAATCGATGGGACACCACTCATCTGTCCGAAGCGCTTGCATTGACGACAGCGATCACCCGTTGGATGTCGTGGTGTCGCACCTGCGCCGGGAGGCCACGCGGATGTCCGTCATCCTTCGCGAGGCGACGGGCCTAGTGGAGCGACGGCAGGAAGCGCTGCACATCCTGCGACGCCGCAAGCTGACGCTGCGCGCGCCAAACGAGCACGAAGCGCCGTAGCGCGTTTGCAAGTCGCTTAGTTGCAAACACTTCAGGGTACGCCCCGGGCCTCGTGCTCGTTTGACAGGCCCAACCGCGTCACGTACGTTTGGCGAAATTGCTCGCCGATTTCCAACCCGCCCAAACGCGTGATCGCCCATACCGCAGATTTTCTCGCCAGCGTGCCGCTTTTCCGCGGCGTGGACCGTGAAGAACTCGCACGCTTCGGCGAGCTCGTGCGCGAGCGATCCTATCCCCGTGGCAGTGTCATCCTCTTTCAGGATGACCCCGGGGATTCGCTCTACATCCTCCGAACCGGCCGCGTGAAGGTCGTGCTCATCGGTGAGGATGGACGCGAGGTGATACTCGGCGTGCTCGAGCCGGGCTCCCACTTCGGCGAGCTTGCGCTCATCGATGACCAGCCGCGGTCCGCGCACGTGATCGCGATGGAGGATGCGCAGCTGCTCATCCTGCGCCGCGAGGACTTCCGGCGCCGAGTGGATGCCAATCCGAGTGTCGCGTGGGCGCTGCTCATCGAGCTGTCGCGCCGCCTGCGCCGCGCCGACGAGAAGATCGGCGGACTCGTTCTCCTCGACGTACCGGGGCGCATTGCGCGCCTGCTGCTCGACGTGCCGGGACGCATCGCGCGCCTCCTGCTGGACCTGTCCGC
>JBKJMP010000491.1:0-4073 GCA_046596395.1 Gemmatimonadaceae bacterium | reverse complement strand
CTGCACGGCGGGCAGCCGAAAGATCCTGGGCCAGATGGTGGAGTTCGCCGAGCAGCGGGTGCAGTTCGGGCGCCCGATCGCCGACTTCGAGATCACGCAGCGGAAGATCGCGCGGCTGGCGAGCGACGTGTACGCCGCGGACGCCATGCTGGGAGAGCTTGCGCGTCTCGCGGAACGGTCCGCGGAGGAGCATGCGCTCGAGGCTGCGTGCTGCAAGGTGTTCGCGAGCGAGATGCTCTGGCGCGCCGCGGACGAGATGGTGCAGGTGGCGGGCGGGCGTGGCTTCGTGAAGCCCTACCCGTACGAGCGGATGCTGCGGGACTCGCGGATCAACCGGATCTTCGAAGGGACCAACGAGATCCTGCGGCTGTTCATCTCGCTCAACGGCATTGCGGGCCCTGCCGGGGAGCTGAAGGAGCTCGGCGCGGCGCTGCGGAATCCATTGAAGAATCTTGGGTTGCTCTCGAACTTCGCCGCGTCGCGCATCGCTGGCCGCTTCGCTTCGCCTACGATCGACGTCGAGCTCCACGATCGCCTCAAGCTGCACGCGAAGCACTTCGAGAAGCACGTGCAGGAGCTCAAGGACACGGCCGAACGCGTGATCCGGCAGTATCGCAAGGAGGTCGTGGACCGGCAGCAGGAGCTCGAGCGCTTGAGCGACATGGCGATCGAGCTCTTCGCGACGGCGAGCGTGATCGCGCGCACGCAGCAGCTCGTCGCGGAACGTGGCGAGGAGGTCTGCCGGCACGAGCTCGACCTGTGCGACCTGTTCGTCATCGAGGCTGGGCGCAGGTTCCGCGCGAACCGAGGTGCGGTGCTTTCACCGCAGGATGAGGTGCGCCGAGCAGTGGCCGGGGGGGTGCGTGCGGCCAACGGCTATGCGGTTCCGAGCGCGATCCTTCCGGACGAGCCGGCGGCACCAGCCAGACATACAGATCCTTCGCTCCGCTCAGGATGACAACGGTGCTATTCGAGAACGCCCAATGACCGCACCAGTTCCGGCGTATCCGGCCAGGGCGCGGCTCACGAGCCAGTTCGGTGTGATTGGCGACGAGTCCGAGCGCGCCGACCCATGCACGATGGTGATCTTCGGCGCCACGGGCGACCTCACGAAGCGGAAGCTCTTTCCCGCACTGTACGAGCTCGCCGCGGGCCACCTGCTCGACTCCGGCTTCTCGGTGCTGGCCGTCGGTCGCGATGCCTCCGAGACCGACGGGACATTTCGCGAGAAGATGCGCCTCGCGCTCATGGAGTCCGACGAGGTGAAGCGCTTCGACGATGCCGTGTGGCAATGGCTCGCGCAGCGGACGTTCTATTCGGGGGGCGAGGCGAACGAGGAAGGGACCTACACGCACATCAAGGAGCGCCTCGACGAGATCGAGACGTCGCGCCCCACGGAGGAGCGGAACCGCTTCTTCTACCTCGCGGTGCCGCCGAGCGTGTTCGAGTCGATCGTGCGGCACCTGTCGAGCAGCGGCCTGGTCCCGCGGCAGGACGACCCGAAGTGCCGACCGTGGGCGCGCCTCGTGGTGGAGAAGCCGTTCGGCCACAGCCTGGAGACGGCGCACATGTTGAACGCGCTCGTGCTCTCGCTCTTCGCGGAGCACCAGGTGTACCGCATCGATCACTTCCTGGGGAAGGAGACGGTGCAGAACGTCCTGGTCCTGCGGTTCGCGAATTCGATCTTCGAGCCGCTGTGGAACCGTCGGTGGATCACGCACGTGCAGATCACGGCTGCCGAGGCGGTGGGCGTGGAAACGCGCGGAAAGTATTACGAGGAAGCCGGTGTGGTTCGCGACATGTTTCAGAACCACCTGCTCCAGTTGCTGGCGCTCACGGCCATGGAGCCGCCGCCGAGCATGACGGCCGACGCCGTTCGGGACGAGAAGGTGAAGGTGCTGAAGTCGATTCGCTGGCTCACCCCCGAGTCGATTCCGTCGAACGCGGTGCGGGCGCAGTACGCGGCGGGCGTGATGAAGGACAACCTCGTCTCGGGCTACCGCGGCGAGCCGGACGTCGCTCCCGATTCCCAGACGCCGACGTATGCCGCGGTGCGGCTGCACATCGACAACTGGCGGTGGAAGGGCGTGCCCTTCTACCTGCGCAGCGGCAAGCGGATGGCGAAGCGCTATTCGGAGGTGGCGGTGCAGTTCCAGTCGCCCCCGCACCTCATGTTCGGCGGCGGCGCGAAAGGCGCGCACGAGCTCCAGCCGAACACGCTCGTGATGCGCGTGCAGCCCAATGAGGGGGTGTCGTTGAACTTCGAGGTGAAGGTGCCCGGGGCCGCGGTGGCGATGACACAGCATCTCGAAGTGGCGGCGGTGGACATGGACTTCAGCTACAACGAGGCATTCGGCGAGACCGCGGCGCCGGCGTACGAGACGCTGCTGCTGGACGTGATGATCGGCGAGGCGACGCTGTTCACGCGCAGCGACGAGGTGGAGGCGGCGTGGAAGATCGTGGATCCGCTGCTCCAGTACTGGGAGTCGCATGCGGCAAACCCGATGCCGACGTACGCGGCAGGGAGCTGGGGGCCGGCGGAGGCGGACCGCTTGATTTCGCTCGACGGGGCGCGGTGGAGGGCGCCCTAACCCGGCGGATCGACGCGGCGCTGCTGTGGTGTGCGGCGCTCGCTCCGGTAGGCTGCGCGGTCGTCGCCGCGTTCGTGTTCTACGAGACGGCGTCGTGGGGATCGGTGCGATACTTCATGCTCTACGCCGCACCGCTGCTGGTGGCGGTGGCCCTGTGGGGTCGCGCGCGGCTTCGCGTCATCGAGGCGCTCCCGCCGCTGACACTCGTGATGGACATCGTGGTCGTCGCTCTCGCATTCGTGCGATTCGTGCTCGGTGAGATTCATCCGTTGTCGGGACACATGTTGTTCCTGACGTACTCCGCGATCACCACGCGTGCGGCGAGCTACCGATGGCTCGCCGGGCTCCTGCTTCTGCAAACAACGGCGTTCAAACTGTTGATCTGGCGAGATCCTCAGTCATGGAAGTGGGGTTTGATCGCGGGGCTCGTTGCCGCTATCGTCGTGATGCTCGATTCGTCACGAGCGGGGAAACGCGCACACGCGGTGTGAGCGGAGCACGCAGGGTTTGCGCACCGGAGTGTGCCGCGAGCACGAGACGTCCAGCGACGAGGTCGCGTTCATCGCTCGCCGTGAGTGCGAGCGTCCCGGTTCCGACCGCAAGACGGTGCACGACGGGACCGGCGCGTCCTGCACTGTCCCTGCTCAGGCTGAGCATCTCGATGCGATTCGGAGTCGACACGCGCGCAACATAGGCGAGCGAGCGCCGCATTGGGTCGAAGGTGAACGTCGCGCGCGCTGATGCGCCGCCGCTCGTGGTGGCGGCCGAGTAGGCGATGGGTGCGGGGGCGCGGCCGCGTACGAGTGGCGGCGTGAACGTCGGCGCACGCCGCGGTCGAAAAGCACGCTCGTAGTCGTAAGCGTATGAGACCAGACGAGCGTCAGAGAGTTGGCGTCCGAGTAACTCGACGCCGATGGGCATGCCGTCGGGGGAAAAGCCGGCGGGAATGCTGATGGCAGGCAGGCCGGTGACTGCGCTCAGTTGGCAGGTTGTCCCGCGCTGTGGCTCACCGAGAATCGCAGCCTTTCGGCGGAGTGCCGGATAGGCGACTGCGGCAATCTGGTTTGCATCCATGTACGACACGAGCATGTCGCGTGCGATCGTGCGTCGCGCCAGGGCGGCGAGGTAGTCGGCCCCGTCGCGCGTGCCCATCGCCTCGCGGCGACGAAACGGACCGTCGAGCGCCGTGTGATACAGCCCGCGATCGAGGATCTCGGCGAGTGACCGGACGGGTGGGTTGGGGATCGATGCCAGGTAATCGAGGAGGTCGTACTTGAACTCGTAGTCGATCACGGCGGCGCGTGCGACGACGCTATCGAGCCCAGGTACCGCGATGTCGATGATCTCGGCGCCACGCGACCGCATGCGATCGAGGGCAGCGCGGACGATGCGGGCGCCCTCGGCGTCGTCCGTCTCTTCGCCGAAGAGCGAGGTCAGCACGCCGATGCGCGTGCCCTTGAGCGAGGTGGAATCGAGCGATGC
>JBKJMP010000464.1:0-4892 GCA_046596395.1 Gemmatimonadaceae bacterium | reverse complement strand
TTCAGCTATGCGTACGACCGGCACCGTGAAGTGGTTCAACGACACGAAGGGCTTTGGCTTCATCACCCCCGCGAACGGCGAGAAGGATTGCTTCGTGCATCATTCCGCCATCCAGGGACATGGCTTCAAGTCTCTCGCAGAGGGTGAGGCTGTTGAGTTCGACGTGGTCCAGGGCGCAAAGGGCCCAGCCGCAGAGAACGTCGTCAAGCTCGGCCGCTAAACGGCGAGTCGGACTGGCTGGTCGTCACTGACGAGCTGAACTAGTCCATCTCGAAAACTGAAAGGGCCTCGAGCGCTTACGCGCTCGGGGCTCTTTCGCATGTCACGGGATCACGGCGCCGAAGACACCGGACTTCCAGGGAATGTCCCGTAGGACCAGCGGCTCGGTGCCCGGCACGAAGTACTCGGTATATCGCCGTTCGACCGGCGTCGCGGCATCGGCGAGCAGCCCGGTCGCGCGATCGAGATCGGCCGCGACGAGCCCTGCGGGCACCGTCCACTGCGTCGGTGGTGGCCTGCTCGAATAATACTTCGCCATCATCGCACCCCAGATCGGCGCGGCGAGCGAAGCGCCGGCCGCGCCCGGCGTGATCGTTCGTGGCCGGTCGAATCCAAGCCACACACCCGCGACGAGATCCGGCGTCATGCCCATGAACCAGACGTCCACGTTGTCGTTCGTCGTGCCGGTCTTGCCTGCAATAGGAAGCGACGCCAGCACCGCCTTTCGCGCCGCGGTGCCCGTTCCCCGCTCGACGGCGTCGCGCATCATGTCGCGCACGATGAAGGCGACGCGCGGATCCATCACGGGCAGCGGCTCGCGCGCCGGCTGCTGGTACACGACACGCCCGCTCGCATCCTCGATGCGCGTGACCACGCGCGGTTCCACCACATTCCCGAGGTTCGCCCAGATCGCGTAGGCGGCCACGTAATCGATCGGACGTACGACCGACGCGCCCAGCGCGCTCGCGGGCACGGCCGCCACAGGCGTCGAAAGGCCCACGCGCACCCCCATCGCCGCCATCGAATCGAGTCCAACATGCAGTGCGAGCTGCACCGCCACCGGATTCCGTGAATGCGTCAACGCTTCGCGAAGCGTGATCGCGCCCATGAACTTGTTGTCCGAGTTGTCCGGGCTGTAAACCGCTCCGTTCTCCATCGGGACGGCGATCGCGGTATCCGGGACGATCGACGTCGCGCTCAACGTGTCCTCGAGCGCCTTCGCGTACAGGAACGGCTTGAACGAGCTGCCGGGCTGGCGCAGCGCACGCGTCGCACGATTGAACGGCGCCATCGCGTAATTTCGCCCCCCCACGAGCGCGCGGACGTCGCCCGTGAACGGATCCATTGCGACGATCGCACCTTGGAGCAGGTTGCCGCGCCCCTTCGTTGATGCCCATGTGGGATGCTTGAAGTCTTTTCGCCCCTCCACGACGAGCGCGCCCTCGACGAGCGCTTCGACCGCTGCGCGCTGCAGGGCCGGATCGGCGGTGGTGTAGACGCGATACCCACCCGCCCCGACAGGCACGCCCGCGCGCTCCGCCTCCTGTCGTGCCGCATCGACGAGGTACTGCGATGGCGCCGCTGCCCCGCCGAACTTTGCGGTGACGATCGGCTCGGCCCGCGCGCGCGCTGCATCGGCGCTGGTGATGAACCCCTGCGCCGACATCAGGCCGAGGATGAGGTCGCGGCGCGTGCGCGCCTTGTCGGGAAATCGACCTGGATCATAGCCAACTGGCGATTTCGGCAAGCCTGCGAGCGTTGCCGCCTCGCCGAGTGTCAGGCGTGAGGCCCCCTTGCCGAAATAGTGCCGGGCCGCCGACTCGATGCCGTACCAGCCGTGACCGAAGTTGATCTGGTTGATGTACGCTTCGAGGATCTGTTCCTTCGAGTAGTGGCGCTCCATCTCGAGCGCGGCCTGCTGTTCGTCGAGTTTCCGCGTGAGGCTCAGGTCGCGACGGTCGATCTGGTCGGGATGCATGTTGCCCACGAGCTGCTGCGTGATGGTGCTCGCGCCGCCGCGATTCTCGCCCGTGATCTTCTCGAACAGCTTGCCCTTGATCGCGCCCGCCACGCCGATCAGGTCAACGCCGTCGTGCTGGTAGAATCGGTGGTCCTCGACCGCCACGAACGCCTGCCCGACGTACTTCGGCAGGGTGCGGAGCGCGACGCTCGTGCGGGACTCGCTGCCGATCTCACCGATGAAGGATCCGTCCCGCGCGAACACGAGCGACGATTGCCTCTGGGGCACGAGCTGCCAGACCGGACCCGTGGACGGGACCTGCGCGGCGAGCGGCGTCGCGAAAATCACGGCGGTGACGAGCAGGCGTCGCATGCGGAGAAGATACACCGCACCGTTGTCGCGGGTTGCTCCGGCACTTCCCGGTCGCGATTATGCACGTAATGTCCCGGTTCGTCACCATCGCGCTCGCGCAGTTCCAACCCCGCAAGGGCGATCATGCGGGCAACCTCGCGCGCATCGGCAGCCTTCTCGCACAAGCGGCGCAGCACGAGCCCCGCCCCCGTCTCGTGTGCTTTCCCGAGACCGCGCTGAGCGGATACTTCCTGGAAGGCGGCGTTCGCGAGCACGCGGTCACGTCGGGACAGCTCGCGGCCGAGCTGCACGCGGTGTACGACGGACCACCGGTGGACGTGTGCGTCGGCTTCTACGAGGTCTGGCGCAACAAGCTGTACAACAGCGCGATGTACGTCTCGGTCGGCGAAACGATTCCGCTCGTCCGCCACGTGCACCGCAAGGTGTTCCTCCCCACCTACGGCATGTTCGACGAGGAGCGGTTTGTCGAGCGTGGGCGCGAGGTGCGCGCCTTCGATACGCCGTGGGGACGTGCGGCGATTCTCGTGTGCGAGGATGTCTGGCATTCGATGATGGGTACGATTGCCGCGCTCGACGGCGCGCAGATCATCATCGTGCCCACCGCGCCGCCGGCGCGCGGCGCGTGGCCGAAACCCGACGACGTGCCCGGACCGGCCAGCGTGTCGCGCTGGGAACGGCTCGCGCGCGACATGGCCGACGAGCACGGACTGTACGTTGCGCTGGTGAACCTGGTGGGGAGCGAGGGCGGCAAGCAGTTTCCCGGCGCCTCCATGCTCGCAGGTCCCAAGGGCGACGTGCGCACGCGCGGGCCCCTGTGGGACGAAGCGCTGGTGATCGCGCACGTGGACCTGGACGACGTGACGCGAGCGCGGGCGGACATGCCGCTCATCGCCGACCTCGAGACCATGGCGCCGCACCTGCGCGAGACGCTCGCGAAGGTCGATGCCGGCACCCCGCACGTGCTGACCTACGATGGCGTCGAGCAGGTCGCAGCGACGACGGATCGCGCGCGGACCAGGAGTACGGCAGCTGGCGATGCCGGAAGTGCCGCGCCGGTAACGGTGATATTCGATCGATCGCAAGGCGGGCCTCCAACGCTCGATCTGGACGGCGCACTCGCCGAAGAGTGGCTCGTGCGCTTCCTGCGCGACGAAATGGGGCGACGCGGCTTCACGCGTGCGGTCGTCGGAATTTCCGGAGGGGTGGATTCAGCGGTCACCGCATATCTCGCCGCCCACGCACTCGGCGCCGAGAATGTGCTCGGCCTCCGGCTGCCGTATCGATCGTCGAGTGCGGACAGCCTCGCGCACGCACAGCTCGTGATCGACGCGCTCGGCATCGAGTCTCGCACGATCGACATCAGCGACGCCGTGGATGGATACCTCGCCAACGAAGCAGACGCGGATGGCGCGCGCCGCGGCAACGTGATGGCGCGGATGCGGATGATTGCGCTCTTCGACCTGGCCGCCAGGGATCACGCGATTCCGCTCGGCACGGGGAACAAGACCGAGCGACTCTTCGGGTACTTCACCTGGCACGCCGACGACTCGCCGCCGATCAATCCGCTCGGAGATCTCTTCAAGACGCAGGTCTGGGCGCTCGCGCGGCATCTCGGCGTGCCCGAGGTGATCGTGGGGAAGGCGCCGTCTGCCGACCTGGTGGTGGGACAGACTGACGAGGGTGACTTCGGCATCAGCTACCCGAAGGCGGATGCACTGCTGAACTGGATGCTGAGCGGCTACTCGGAAGCCGACCTCGTGGAGCGAGGCTTCGATGCCGCCGAGGTGGCGCTCGTGAAGAAGCGGCTTGCGTCCACGCACTGGAAGCGCCGCTTGCCGACCGTGGCCATGATGAGCTCATCCACCATCGGCGAGAGCTACCTGCGGCCGGTGGACTTCTAGCGGTTCGATCGCAAGCAGCCACGGAGACTTTTGCCCGCGCCCGGGGTATCCATAACCATGCGAAATCACATCCGCTCGACCTCAGCCATGCTTGCGCTCGCCACCTTGGCGGCGTGCTCGCCCTCGAGTGAGTCGCCCACGCTCAGCGATGACCTGAAGGCGGATCTCGCGACCGTCGGCGGCGGTGACGTCCAGCTCGCCGGCATGGCCACGCCGAAGCTCGAGTTCGTCACGGCAAGCGAGCGCATCGACAGACCCATGCCTACGCCGAAGGCGCAGGTATCACGCGCGCCCAGCCCAGCACCGGCGAAGCGTGCCGTCGCGCCGAGCCCGCGGAGGGAGACGCCTGCCCCGGCGCGGTCGGAAGTTGTTGCAGAGGACGTGGCCCCCGCAGATGTCCCCGAGATGGAGCGGGCTCCCGAGCCGACGCCGGCCGCGGCTGGTCGCCCGAGCGCACCGCTTCCAAGCACGCAGCGCGAGCCAGCCGGTGGCTGGAGCACCCCAGGCCGCGTGATCCGCAACGCGCCCTTCCCCATCAATCCGTAAGGACGATCGCCTCGGCCTCGATCTCGACGAGCATGTCGGGATCGATGAGGCCGCGTACCTCGACCATCGACGTGACTGGCCGGATGTCGGCGAAGAACTCGCCGTGCACCCGG
>JBKJMP010000252.1:0-7617 GCA_046596395.1 Gemmatimonadaceae bacterium | reverse complement strand
GGTCCCGTGTGCCCTTCGTTGTCCAACAGTCCGCCTATCCGAACGCCGCCTGCTTCGCCGACATCATGCCTAGAAGCTCCGACCGTTGGAATGTCAGACCCTAGTACCTGTAGTGGTCGGGCTTGTACGGTCCGTCCACTGGCACGCCGATGTACGCCGCCTGCTCCGCAGACAGCTTCGTCAGCTTCACGCCCAGCTTGTCCAGGTGCAGCCGCGCCACTTTCTCGTCCAGATGCTTGGGCAGCGTATACACCTTCTTCTCCAGCTTGTCCGCATTGTGGTGCAGTTCCAACTGCGCCATCACCTGATTGGTGAACGACGCCGACATCACGAAGCTCGGGTGGCCCGTTGCGCAGCCCAGGTTGAGCAGGCGGCCTTCCGCAAGGATCATCACCGAGTGGCCGTCGGGGAACACGAACTCGTCGTACTGCGGCTTGATGTTGATGCGCGTGATCCCCTTCTTCTTGAGGCCGGCCATGTCGATCTCGTTGTCGAAGTGGCCGATGTTCCCGACGATGGCCTTGTCCTTCATCTTCGCCATGTGCTCGACGGTGATGATGTCCTTGTTGCCCGTCGCCGTGATGAAGATGTCGGCCGTGCTGATCACCTCGTCGAGGGTGGTCACCTGGTAGCCTTCCATCGCCGCCTGCAGCGCGCAGATCGGATCGATTTCGGTGATGATGACGCGCGCGCCCTGGCCGCGCAGTGACTGCGCGCAGCCCTTGCCCACATCGCCGTAGCCGAAGATCACCGCAACCTTGCCGGCGAGCATCACGTCCGACGCGCGGAGGATGCCATCCGTCAGCGAGTGACGGCAGCCGTACAGGTTGTCGAACTTCGACTTCGTGACCGCATCGTTGACGTTGATCGCCGGGAAACGCAGCGTGCCGGCGTTCATCATCTCGTACAGGCGGTGCACACCCGTCGTCGTCTCCTCGGACACGCCACGCACGTCCGCCGCAACCTTCGTCCACCGACCCGGGTTTTTCTGCTGCTCGGCGCGAATGAGATCGAGGATCACGCCCCACTCCTCGCTGTCCGTCGCCTCGTTGAACGCCGGCACCACGCCGGTCAACTCGTACTCCGCACCCTTGTGCACGAGCATTGTGGCGTCGCCACCATCATCCAGGATGAGGTTCGGGCCGGTGCCATCGGGCCACATTAGCGCCTGCTCGGTGCACCACCAGTACTCCTCGAGCGTCTCGTTCTTCCACGCGAACACGGCGATGCCATTCGGGTTGTCCACCGTGCCATCGCGACCAACCGCAACCGCAGCCGCCGCATGATCCTGCGTGCTGAAGATGTTGCAGCTCACCCAGCGCACGTCGGCGCCGAGGTCGACGAGCGTCTCGATGAGGACGGCCGTCTGCACGGTCATGTGCAGTGAGCCCATGATCTTCGCGCCCTTCAGGGGGTTCTTTCCCTTGTACTCCGCGCGCAGCGCCATGAGGCCCGGCATTTCCTGCTCGGCCAGACGCAGCTCCTTGCGTCCGAACTCGGCGAGGGAGAGGTCGGCGACCTTGAAGGCTGGCCGGTCGAGTGCGTTCAGGACTTCGGGTTGCTGTGTGGTAGCCATGATGACTTGGACGAGAGGATGAGAGGACGGGAGGACGAGAGGACTACAACTGGGCAGAACGAGAGGCGCGCGCAGTGAACAGCGACGGGCCCTTTGCTTGAGGATCTGGAGGGAGCTCGACGAAGCGAACCTTCTCGAAGCCGACGTCAGTGAGCCAGCCGGTGAGCTGCTCCGCGCTGAAGCCGAGCCACACGTGGCCCATGCCGGCGCGGTAGTCCTCGCGCTCGTGCGGGAGCATGTCCACGACGAGCAGCGTACCACCTGGCCGCAGGGTGCGCGCGGCTTCCGCGAGCACGAGCGCCGGATCGACGACGAAATGCAGGACGAGCGACAGCACCGCCGTGTCGAGCGCAGCTTCGTCGATCGGCAGGTCCTCGAGACGACCGCCGCGAAGATCCACGTTGTCGCAGCCCTCGAGTCGCTTGCGGGCAGCGCCCAGCATGGCGGTCGATTCGTCGACTCCGATCACCTGAGCCACGAATCGCGAGAGCGCGGCCGATGTCTGCCCGGTGCCGCAACCGAGATCCCCAACAACCCACGAGGGATCCAGCAGCGCACCAAGCGGTGTGAGGTCAGCGCCGGACCCGTAGAGCTCGGCACGGACGCGATCCCACTGGCCGGCACGCGTCGAGAAGAACGACTGCGACGTCGTCCTCCTTTCATATAGGATGCGTTCGGCGCGCGTGAGGTCTTGGCGCGCGGACGGACTCACGCCGAACTGCTCGCGGACGAGGTGCCAGAGCTTGCGAGCGCTGGGATCGAGCGCGCTGCCCGGCATGGTGTACCGGCGGCTCGTGCCCTCGGCGCGGGCGATCACCCAACCTTCGTCGGCGAGCGTCTTCAGGTGGCGGCTCACCGTGCTCTGCGGGAGCTGGAGCGCGGAGCAGAGCTCACCGACCGTCAGCTCGTGGCGGTCGAGCAGCAGAAGCAGCCGACTCCTGGTGGGGTCGGCGAGCGCCGAGAGGCGGTCGAAGATCGGGCGGGCTTGTATCATCCGTATATCCGGATGAAAGGTTGCACCATACTCACGTTCTGTCAAGCTCTGGCTCTGGGCTCGTGTCGTGAGTGGGAAGTACGCAGACGGAGCTCGGCGGTGAGCGCGGGGGCGTGGGCCTCCAGCGATGCGCAAAACAGAGCTCCAGCTTGGGCTCGGACTGCAGCTCGAGCGCGATGTTGCGCAATGCTCAAGGTTTGACGCTCGTGCTCATGAACGCTCCGTCCATTTGCAACTCAGACACGAGAGCGGCGCATAGATCGCGATCTGGACGAAGCGCTAAAAGGGAACGGCCTCGTCTCAAGCGGTTCTTCGCGTCTGGCTGCCGAGGTCATCATCTGGCCCAGCGATACTTGCGCGTACACCCATTCTTGCGTTATCTAAACATATGGCGGGACCACGCGCTGCTCGTGGCCGTGCGGACAGTCCGCGCAAGTAGCCACGTTCGAACGATCCGACAACTGCGAACGAACGGGCCCACTCCCCACGGGTCCGTCACCATACGCGCGTCACCGAGTGACGCGTAAACCCGTGCTCGTCCGCCGAAGGACGCGCCGGTTCGCTAAGCATTACTTGTCTGGAGATCTCGAATGAAGCAGAAAGTCGTTGCCGCTGTCGTCGCACTCGCGGCACTCGCCGCGTGCTCCGATACGCCAACCCCCACGCAGTCGATCGCCGCGCCCGATCAGGCCTCCGCCGCCGCGAATCCGCAGGACGCATTGGACTTCGTACCTGGCGAAGTGATCGTGAAGTTCCGCGCCGGTGCGACACCCGGGAACCGCGGGCTCGCACTCGGCCGGGCCAACGCCACGGCCCGTGAGCACATCCTGACGGCGACGATGCGTCGCAACGGCGACAGCGAGGGCATTCGCGTCGTGCACACGCCGATGAACGTCCCGGCTGCCGTCGCCGCACTGCGCGCATCACCAGACGTCGAATACGCCGAGCCGAACTATATCTACCAGCACTCGGCCACGTCGAACGACACCTACTACACGAACGGCTCGCTCTGGGGCATGTACGGTGACGGCACGTCGCCGGCGAACCAGTTCGGAAGCCAGGCGGGCGAGGCATGGGCGTTGAATCGCAATAACTGCAGCAACGTCTACGTCGGCATCATTGACGAAGGCTACATGTATACGCACGAGGACCTGGCAGCCAATGCGGGCACCAACCCCGGCGAAATCGCCGGCGACGGCATCGACAATGATGGCAACGGCTACGTCGACGATGTGTACGGTTGGGATTTCGCGGGCAGCGACAACACCGTATTCGACGGCGCCACCGACGATCACGGCACGCACGTGGCGGGCACGATCGGCGGTGTCGGCGGCAATGGAAAGGGCGTTGCCGGCGTCTGCTGGAGCGTGAAGCTGCTGAGCGCCAAGTTCCTCGGTCGCAACGGCGGCACCACCGCGAATGCGGTGAAGGCAGTGGACTACTTCACCGACCTCAAGACGCGCCACGGCATCAACCTCGTCGCGACGAGCAATTCGTGGGGCGGCGGCGGGTTCTCGCAATCACTCGCTGATGCGATCGGCCGCGCGAACACCGCGAACATCCTGTTCATCGCCGCCGCGGGAAACAGCACGTATGATTGCGACACGAGCACGGCGTGCTATCCCGCCGAGTATGCGAGCGCGAACGTGATCGCCGTGGCGTCCATCACGAGCACGGGCGGCATCAGCTCGTTCTCGAACTATGGCGCGACCACGGTGGACATCGGCGCACCTGGCAGCGGGATCTGGTCGTCGGTCCCCAAGAGCGTCCAGGGGAAGGTCGTGTCGGGCTACGCCAGCTACAGCGGGACGTCGATGGCCACGCCGCACGTGAGCGGCGCTGCGGCACTTTACGCGGCGTATCACGCCGGGTCATCGGCCGCCGTCATCAAGAGCGCAATCATGAGCAGCGCAGTGCCCACGGCCTCGCTGTCCGGGAAGACCGTCACGGGCGGTCGATTGAACGTGAGCGGATTCTGATGACACGCTGAGGTGCGCCCCGTCGGCGCGCCATGACTGCAAGCAGGGCCCCGACCGCCAACGCGACGGGGCCCTGCTTGCATGCGAGGCGGGCTCTTGTGGAACCCATGATTGATGTGCACACTCTCGCATCGAACTACCCGACGACGGGTGGCGCAAGCATCACGACTCGCTCGGAGGTTTATGAATCGCCGCACGCTACCGCGACTCCTCGTCGCGCTCGCCGTCGTCACCATTGCCGCATGCTCCACCACAGAGGCGCCAACCAGCCTCGCTCCTGTCGCCGCGGCAAGGTCGAGCGGTGTGCCGTACACCGGTGCCCTGCCGGACCTCATCGTGGACAGCAAGGCCACCCAGAACAACTGGGTCACGCGCGTTGAAGACCTTCCCGCAAACTTCTGCAGCGTGCAGGAAGGCGGAGTGAGCGCTGGAACGCACACCGTGCTTCGCTTCACGGTCACGACGCCGAACATTGGACAGGGCGACGTGTTCGTCGGTAGCCCGTTGGCACACATGGACCCCAATGGCGATGGCAACTTCGCCGATCAGGATGGCATGTTCGAGTTCGCAACCTGCCACCAGCACTTCCACTTCCAGAATTACGCGACCTACAAGCTCATCGACGCGAGCGGTAAGGTCTGGAAGGCTGCCAAGCGGGGCTTCTGCATGCTGGACACGGATCCGTACAACGTAAAGAACGGCGACGGAACCTGGACGTACCGGAACTGCGGCTCGGCAACGCGCGACGGTTTCCAGGGCATTAGCGCAGGATGGGCCGACACCTACGTCTTCAAGTTGGGAGGCCAGTACTTCGTGCTGGACGGCGGCGATGGCCAGCCCGTCGTGCCGCCGGGGACGTACACCATCGAAGTCGAGGTAAACCCCGCCTATGCGCCGGACGCCAGCGGGAACTGCAAGCTCGTGAAGGATCCACAGACCGGGATGTGCCACCAGTTCGCGGAGACGAGCTACGCAAACAACATGGGCCGGGCAACCGTGATCGTCACCGATCACCCCGGACGGGCGGGGTATGGCCCGCTCAAGAACAACAAATCCACCATCACGGCGACGGACGAGATCGAGAAGTAGCGTCGAGAGTCAACGCGTCTCGTTCCCAAACGCACGTAGGCAAGCGCTTCGTCTTTGAGCGGAGGCAAGGATGGAAACAGGCAAGGGCCCGGCGACTACGCCGGGCCCTTGCCTGTTTTCATCTCTGCCAAGCGCCAGGAGCCGCCGCGCTCCTCCCACAAGAGATGTAGGGTAGACGCCGCAACGCGCATCGGTCGCGATCGACGTGGCTCGGCGAGCGCTCGTCGCAGGAAGAACCTCGCGTAAGACAGTAGACGCCTCAGGGAAACTGGACTTAACAGACGGGTCTGGCGTTTAGGGTGAGGGGTGCTGTGTTTGGGGTCTGAAAGCCGGGTTTGAAGTTCGGGGTTCGGAGTTCGGAGTTCGGGGTTCGATTAGCGCGAACCCCCAGCCCCCAACTCCCAACTCAGCTTGAAAACCCCGGACTCACAACCCCAAACCCGTCACTCCAGACCCGGCCCTCTTCAGTAGCGCAGCGTTCTCGGGGAACGCCGCTCTCCAATCCGGCCGGCCCTTTCCGGTTATCATCGATCTCCACGCGGGTCGCTTTGCAACCGAGAGATCGTGTTATCTCCACGGCGAGCGCTGGTCACGTGGCTCTCCGCACCGCGTTAGCAGGCTGCCGCGCTCCTGCCACAAGATCTGTAGAGCGGAATCGGCACCGCACCTCGTTCGTGCTTGTTAGGACGCGACAAGCGTCGCGCCAAGTCGTTGCGTACGAGACACTTGACGTTCCGCGGCGAGCTCATGCAAGGTCGCACGGCTCTTGCCTTACGCCCTCGGCTGGCCCTTCCGTCGCCCGCCTCGAGCGCGGGCTCCCCCTCACGATACCGACATGCGAAGCCGCTCTCGTATCTTCCTCGCGCTCGTTGCCTCCGCCCTCCTCAGCCCCGCTGTTCAGGCCGATGCACAGGGCGGCTACCTCTCCACGGACCGCCTCGGCTACACGGGGACGGTCACGCGCTACGGCTCACAAGCTGATGCGCTCTCCAGCACCAACGGCACCACGTACGGCTGGCCGCAGCGCGACCTCAGCGTCTACTTCGTGGAGAACAATGCCGCATTCTCCGGCGGACTTCCGTCGTACGCGTACTTCCTGAACACCTGGTGGCCGAACGGCGGAAACACCCAGGGCAACACCAACAATGGCTTCATCCAGCTCGCCGACAACGGCGGCGAGACGGTGACGTCGCAGAGCTACACGTGGACCGACAACGCACGCACGGCGTTCTCGTTCGCAGCGGCGGGCGCGAACTCCGTGTACGGCTGCTCCGGCAGCGGCGACTGCGGACGCGTGTTCAACGGCGTTTCGATGTCGAGCGCGGTAATCTTCCACAGCTACTCGATCGGCCTCACCGCGAACGGCCTCGCACCGGCCACGTTCAACGCCTTCACCGGCGTGTGGGAGTCCACTTCGGAGCCCGGCTCCGTAAGCGGCTACATGAGCGGCCTCGCCCAGAACGTGAGCATCGGTGACCCCGCGTCGAACGGCTGGTACACGTACAGCCTCACGATCAACGGAATGAGCTTCGCTGGCCAGAACTATCCGGGCGACCTGAATGCTTCGGTCTTTGGATCGAACGTCACGGTCACTCCTGAGCCGGCGTCGATGGTGCTCTTCGGGACAGGACTCCTTGGGG
Source organism: Gemmatimonadaceae bacterium (assembly GCA_046596395.1). Lineage (GTDB taxonomy): Bacteria > Gemmatimonadota > Gemmatimonadetes > Gemmatimonadales > Gemmatimonadaceae > AG11. Next base: position 339 of record JBKJMP010000252.1, on the reverse strand, counting down.
TTGCATTCCTGCGTGGCAGGAAGAACCGCGCGTAAGACAGTAGACTCCTCAGGAAAACTGGACTTAACAGACGGGTCTGGCGTTTAGGGTGAGGGGTGCTGTGTTTGGGGTCTGAAAGCCGGGTTTGGAGTTCGGGGTTCGGGGTTCGGAGATTCGATCAGCTTGGACCCCCAACCCCCGACCCAGCCCGAAAACCCCAGACTCACAACCCCCAACCCGTCACTCCAAACCCGGCCCTCTTCAGTAGCGCTACTTTCTCATGAAACGCAGCTCTCCAATCCGGCCGGCCATGCGCGTCATTGCGCTATAGCCTGTCCGCCTTCTTCCATGACCTTCAAC
>JBKJMP010000244.1:0-2751 GCA_046596395.1 Gemmatimonadaceae bacterium | reverse complement strand
CTCGCCGATTCGACCTACTGGCGCATGGTCACGGAGATGTCCGAGCCCGATGGTTTCTTCCGCTCCGACAACCTCGTGGGGAACGAGTCGTCGCTCCAGTGGGTCATCCCCACGCTCAAGCGCGAGCTGGGCACCGGGGGCGTGTACCTCGGCGTCGCCCCCGACCAGAACTTCACGTACATGGCCGCGCTCAAGCCATCGATCGTCTTCATCGTCGACATCCGGCGCGGCGCCATGCTCCAGCACCTGCTCTACAAGTCGCTGTTCGAGCTCGCGCCCGACCGCGCCGACTTCCTCTCGATGCTGTTCTCGCGCCCGCGACCGCAGGGGCTCGACGCGCGGACGCCGCTTGGTGACCTCGTGGCGCGGTACGGCTCGATCGCGTCGGACTCGACCCTCTACCGCAGGAACTTCGAGACGATCAAGCGCCACCTCACCGAGACCCACCGCTTTGCACTCGGTCCCAAGGACCTCGAAGGGATCGAATACGTCTTCGGCGCTTTTGCCGTCGCGGGACCCGAGCTCACGTACAGCTTCGGGCAGGGCGGGGGCGGATTCGGCGGAGGGTTCGGTGGACGCGGCATGCCGACGTTTGCGGGCTTGCTCCTCGAGACCGACGGCACGGGGCTGAACCAGTCCTACCTCGCGAGCGAGGACACCTACCGCTGGCTGCGCGACTTCCAGTCGCGGAACCTGCTCGTCCCGGTCATCGGCGACTTCGCCGGGCCGAAGGCGCTGCGGGCCGTGGGGCAGTGGATCCGCGAGCGCGACGGGCAGATCAATGCGATGTACGTCTCCAACGTGGAGCAGTACCTGTTCATGAGCCCGGACAACTGGTCGAAGTACTACTCGAACGTCGCGACGCTCCCGATCGCGGACAACGCGTTCTTCATCCGCTCGCTGTCGGGGCGCGCCTATTCTTCCGTCCCGCAGCAGAGCCCCAACTCGCGCTCTGTCCAGCTGCTCGGCTCCGTGCCGGAGTTGCTGAAGGCCTTTGCCGACGGCAAGGTCACGACGTACCAGGATGTGATCTCGATGAGCAAGCCCTGAGGACACGTCTCTCACATCGTAGAAAAAGGACTCGATGCCTGCTGTTGCGCGCCCGCGTGCGAAGGAGCCAGTGAAAGTGCGCCAGCCGGCGATACCGTCCGGATCCGACCCATACCTCCCGTTGATGTTCCTGCTGTTCATCGGCTCCGGATGCGCGGCGCTGATCTACGAGATCGTCTGGTACCAGGCCCTCACACTCATCGTCGGATCAGACGCGCTGTCGATGGGCGTGGTGCTCGGCACCTTCATGGGCGGCATGTGCATCGGGAGCCTGCTGCTGCCGCGCTTCGTGAAGGCAGCACAGCATCCGCTGCTCGTGTACGCGAAGCTCGAGGCGGCCATTGCCGTCTGTGGTCTCGTGATCCTGTTCGTACTGCCACATGTCGGAGGACTGTACACGTCCATCGGTGGCGCCGGATTCACCGGCCTGGTATTGCGCGGCCTCTTCTGCGCGGTGTTCCTGATCGTGCCGACGATCCTCATGGGCGCCACGCTCCCCGCCGTCGCGCGCTGGGTCCAGGCGACGCCGCGTGGCGTGAGCTGGCTCGGCTTCTTCTACGGCGGCAACATCGCCGGTGCAGTGCTCGGCTGCCTCGTCGCGGGCTTCTATCTCCTGCGGCTGTATGACAACGCGATTGCGACGTACGTCGCGGTTGCCCTGAACCTGCTTGTCGCACTCGCGGGATTCGGCCTTGCGCAGCTTGCGCCGTACACGCCCGCCGAGCCGGATAGCCGAGGGAGAGCGCTCGGCGTTCCGCGTCATGCGTGGCCGGTGTTCGTGGTGATCGCACTGTCCGGCGCAACGGCACTCGGCGCGGAAGTCATCTGGACCCGTTTGCTCACGCTGCTCCTCGGCGCGACGACGTACACCTTCTCACTCATCCTCGCGTCTGTGCTCCTCGGACTCGGCATCGGGAGCAGCCTGGGTGCAGCGGTGGCCGGCAACATCGCGCGGCCGCGTCGCGCGCTTGGGTGGTGCCAACTCGGCGTCGTGGCGGCGATCGCGTGGGCCGCCTACTGCGAGACGCAGGCGCTGCCGTACTGGCCCATCAATCCGTCGCTCTCGAGCACGGCGTGGCTCCAGTTCCAGGTCGATTTCGTGCGCTGTCTCGTGACCGTGCTGCCTGCCGCGCTCCTGTGGGGCGCGAGCTTTCCGCTCGCGCTCGCGGCCGTGGCGCCCGACGAGCGCGACACGGGGAGGCTCGTCGGCATGGTGTACGCGGCGAACACCGTTGGCGCGATCATCGGTGCGCTCGTCGCGAGTCTCTTCCTCGTGGCCGCGATCGGGACGCAGCAGTCCCAGCGCGTGCTGATGGCGATGGCGGCGATGGCTGCGCTGATGATGCTCGTGCCGGACGAGCCGCGCACTGAGCGCGACGAGCTCGCGGGCGCACCGCGACCGGGCGGCCTCGGGAATATTGTCGCCGGCATCGTCGCCGTGGTCGCGTCGTTTTTTCTTGCATCGACCGTCATCCCGGTTCCGGCCATTCTCGTGGGCTACGGACGCTATGCCGCAACGTGGGTGAACTCACACGGGGAATTCATCTACGTGGGCGAGGGAATGAACGCGTCGCTGGCCGTGTCGCGGTTGTCGAATGGCTACCTGAACTACCACAACGCCGGAAAAGTGCAGGCGTCCAGCGAGCCGCAGGACATGCGGCTGCAGCGCATGCTGGGACACCTGACCACGCTCATGCCCGC
>JBKJMP010000173.1:0-4171 GCA_046596395.1 Gemmatimonadaceae bacterium | reverse complement strand
CTACATCAAGGGTTACCTTCCGGGCGTGCGCGAGAACGGCGCGCAGTACACGCACGCTGCGCTCTGGACCGTCCTCGCCGCCGCAGGGCTCGGCGACGGCGATCTTGCGTTCCACCTCTACGACCTGATCAATCCACTCACGCATGCGCGCACGCGCGCAGAGGCGGACCGCTACGTCGTCGAGCCCTGGGTCGTTGCCGCGGATGTGTACGATGCGGAAGGGCATGTCGGGCGCGGAGGCTGGACATGGTACACGGGCTCCGCGAGCTGGAGCTACCGCGCTGCGCTCGAGGGAATTCTCGGCGTCGTGAAGCGCGGTGGCCGGCTCTCGTTGGCGCCGTGCATTCCGCGCGATTGGAAGGGGTACGAGATCGCGTATCGCGTCGGGGCGTCGTCGTACACGATTCGCGTCGAGAACCCGCACGGCGCCTCGTCGGGCGTCGAGCGCGTGACCCTGGACGGCATCCACGCCCCGGACGGATCCATCCCGCTCGTGGACGACGGGCGCCCGCACGAGGTGGTCGTCTCGATGGGCAAACCGGAGTCTTAGCCGGCGGCAAGTCATCCCGAGCGACAGCGAGGGAGCTGCACCTGTTGGAACTCAACCGTCCAACCACCACTATTGCTGACATGGAGCTCGTCAAGCGAAACCACTGGGTCATCCGACTCACCCATTGGGTGAACGTGATCGCCGTCATCATCATGGCGGGATCCGGCATGCGGATCTTCAACGCGTATCCAAAATTCGGGCGGCCAGGGGAATCGTTCCCGCTCAACCCGTGGGAAGGCACGGCGATTCCCGCATGGCTCACCTTCGGCGGATGGCTCGCGGGCGCGCGACACTGGCACTTCGCGATGATGTGGCTGCTCGTCGTAAACGGCCTCGTCTACCTGGCGTTCCTGTTCCTCCACGGGGAGTGGCGCGATATCGTTCCCCGTCGCGGCGACGCACGCGATGCGATCGAGATGATGCGGTTCTATCTCTTCGCCCGCCGCGACCACCCGAAGCAGGGCAAGCACAACGCGCTCCAGAAGAGCACGTACTTCGCGATGTCGGTCCTCGGCATCGTCCTCGTCCTGAGCGGGCTGGCGATCTGGAAGCCGATCACGCTCGGATTCATCACCGCGCTGTTCGTGAACTACAAGTGGGCGCGCTTCGTCCACTTCGCGTCGATGGTGCTGCTCCTGCTGCTTGCACTCGTGCACGTGTTCATGGTGTTCGCCGTGGATCCATACTCGTTGCGCTCGATGATCACCGGGTGGTACAACAAGGCACGCTCGCCCGAACGTCGCAATGCGCGCCCGTTCTACCACCTGTTCGCTTCGGGAGACGAGGCCGCCCCCGATGTGGAGCCTCCACGACCATGACCATCGATCGCCGACGCTTCCTCACCATCACTGGCGCCTCGCTGTCTGGCGCGATCCTCACCGCGTGCAACAGGAACCCGCGGAAGGCGGACAAGCTTCTCGCCGCGGTCGAGGCGCGCAATGAAGCGGTGGAACGATCGCTGTTCCGGCACGACGCGATGAATCGCGTGCCCACCTCCGCGAAAGTCGCCGGTACGCGCTTCCCCAGGTACTACATCTCCAAGACGGTACCCGTATGGGACGAGGCCGCGCGCGGTGTGTGGCGACTCGAAGTCTCGGGTGCCGTCCGCACGCCGCTATCACTCACGCTACCCGAGCTCATGCGGCTGCCTCACATCACGCAGAAGGTGGATCACTTCTGCGTGGAGGGCTGGAATGCGCGCGCCGTGTGGACCGGTGTCCGCATCAGCGATATCGCCCGCGCCGCGGGCGTGACGGCCGATGCGCAGTACGTGGACTTTGCGAGCTTCGATGCGGGCTACCACGAGAGCTGGGACATGGAGAGCGCCATGCATCCGCAGACGATTCTCGCCTACGGTATGGATGGCGCGTATCTGGGTCCCGCACACGGCGCGCCCGTGCGTGTCCACTCACCCGTGAAGCTCGGCTACAAGAACACCAAGTACGTCACGAAGGTGGTGTTCATGCCCGAGCGGAATGGCGGGTACTGGTCGGATCAGGGATACGAGTGGTACGGCGGGACGTAAGCCGAGTTTGGGGTTGAGAGTGAGGGGCTCAGGGTTTGGGGTCTTGAAAGCCGAGGTGCGGTGCTCTCCAAACTCCGCACCCGGCCGTTCGACTCCTCACCCACGACTCCTCACCCTGAACCCCAGACCCGGCCTTCTTCGGCACGCCTTTCGCCTCTCGTCGAGGCATGTCCATCACCCATAACGAACAAGCCGGCCAGTTTGAGCTCGAGACGACGGCCGGCACGGCCATCCTCCGCTACGTCCCGCGGGGCAACGTCCGCGACCTGACGCACACGAAGGTCCCCGAAGCCGCTGAAGGGCAGGGACATGGCACCGCGCTCGTGAAAGGTGCGCTCGATCAACTCCGGGCCGCGAATCTCAAGGTCGTCCCGACCTGCCCGTTCGTGAAGGCGTTCATCGAGCAGAACCCCGACTACGCCGACCTGCAAGCGTAGTCAGTCTTGCTGGCGTCGCGCTGGCGCGGGTGGAACCTTCGTCGCCCGCATGCACCACCGCTCGAGCTCGAAGAGCGACATGGTGCGCCAGTCCGGCGGATATGGTGAGAGACGCCGCTTCGCCTCCTCGCTCGACTCGAAGACGAGCCATCCGCCAGAGCGCCGGTCCTTCTGTAGCAGCTTCGCCAGCGTCCCGGACATCGACGGACTCGCGATCTCGCGCACCGTCCATTCGACGCCGACGCTGTCCTTGAACGTGCGCGATAAAACCACGTCGGTCATGACGAATGCTCAGGATGGGTGCGCGAAATCGGCGGCACGAAGAACCTACCACTCGTCTCCCTCTACGCCAGTGGGCGGGCTCGCCACCTACTGGTACTGGATGTACACCGGGCGCGGGTTCAATCGCAGGATCTCCTGCGGCGTGAGGAGGAGATCGCCCTTCTTCGTATCGTTCTGATAAAACAGCTTGAAGCCGGTGAACTGCACCGGCTCGCGCTTCACGTAATCACGGTACGAGTCGAACTTCAGCCACGGCTCACCCCACCCATCCATGTGCATCACCACCTGCACGTGCGGCGTGAAGCGGATGTCCTGGGAATTCGTCACCATCTTCCGCGTGAACCGGTGCACCACCAGGATCTTCGGGGGGAGATTCTTCTCTTTCGCGATCCCATCCAGGAAGTTCACGGCCCAGTTGATGTCCTTCGCGTCGAGCGTTCCGATCACCTTGCCTGGCACCTTCCCGGACGGCGCCATGGCAAACTCGGGATCGATTCCGAGATGGACGTCGGGATTCTCGAGAATCGCCTTCAGGCGCGGCAGCTCCGCCATCACGCTGCTCTTGCCCACCTGGACGTCGACGAAGAACAGCGCCTTGCGCGACTTCGCCCAGGAGTACACCTCGTTGATCAGCGAATCGTACATCTGGGTGCGGTAGAGGCCGTTCCGCCCCGGCTGGTCCGACGCAACGGTCACGACCATGTGCAACGCCGGAACCGCCGGATGTGTGGGATCCGCCTTCGTCCACGCCGCCACTTCCTTGTCGAGGCGTGTGAGCATCTCGTCTTTTGGGTACTCCCCCAGCGCACCCATGCGCTTCACCAGCGGATTCCCGTAGTACGCGATGACCCGATTCGAAGGCAGGATCGCACCCGGTAGCGCCGGCGGCATCCTCACCGGCCACTTCGTGTCGAGCACGCTATCAGGCCGCATCATGCTCGCGAGCGCCACGCTATCCCGACGCGGACGATTGGGTAGGTCCCCGATCGGCAGGACCATCTCCCCAGCAGCGACAGCCGTTCTCGGCAGCGCGCTATCGGGGATGCGGTTGGCGATGAGCTGCTGGCTGTCGGAGTAGACATCGCCCCCAGACGCGCCGCTGCGGCTTCCACCCGCCGTGGTTGCCACGTCGGGAACGTTTTTGTCCGCACACCCCAGCGCCACCACGGCGACGGCAAGGAGCAGAACGATACGCGGGGAGATGATCGAAGCGGTCATGAGTCGACAGTCTTGGTTGATGAGATACGAGTGCACCGGCTCCTCATATTGCAAGCAGCAAGCCCCGAAATGTCTGCGGGAGCCCCAGACCCGCAGAACGCAGCTGACGCAGGAAAATCGCACGCAGAGGTCGCTGCAACCGCGTTGAAGGTCATGGAA
>JBKJMP010000609.1:0-3679 GCA_046596395.1 Gemmatimonadaceae bacterium | reverse complement strand
CCGGATGGCCTTGCTCAACAGCTCGCCCACCGACAACACCGTGAGGCGAGCGTACAGGCGCTCCTGGGGAAGGCAAATCGTATCCGTTACCACCAGCTCCACGATCGGTGAATCCTTGAGCTTCTGCACGGCCTGACCACTCAGCAGGGCGTGCGTGGCGCAGGCGTACACCGAGTGCGCGCCGAGCTCCATCAACGCATGCGCCGCCGCCGTGATCGTGCCGGCCGTGTCGATCATGTCGTCGGCGAGGATGCAATCCCGCCCTTCCACTTCACCAACCACGTTCACCACTTCGCTCTCGTTCGCCCGCGGCCGTCGCTTGTCGATGATGGCCAGTGACGCGTCGAGACGCTTGGCAAACCCGCGCGCCATCTTGGCCGATCCCACGTCCGGAGCCACGATGACCGTATCCTTGAGCGACTTCTTCTTGAAATGCGCCGTCAGCACCGGCATCGCATAGAGGTGATCGACGGGAATGTCGAAGAACCCCTGGAGCTGATGCTGGTGAAAATCGATTCCCAACACCCGATCCGCGCCGGCCCCGACGATCATGTTCGCCATGAGCTTGGCCCCGATCGCGACCCGCGGCTGGTCCTTTCGGTCCTGGCGCGCATACCCGTAGTACGGCATGACCACCGTGACCCGCGCTGCACTCGCCCGTTTCGCCGCATCGATCAGGAGCAGCAACTCCATGATGTTCTCGGCCGGCGCATTCGTGCTCTGCACGATGAACACGTCGTTGCCACGCACGTTCTCATCGATCCGGACGAAGATCTCGCCGTCAGCGAAGCGGTTGCAGGTGCACTTGCACAACTCCACACCCAGTTGCTTCCCGATCTCTTCCGCCAGTGGCCGGTTCCCCGTGCCCGAGAGGAGCTTGAATCCGTGCGCGGGTACTGCGAGCCCGTCCATGCAGAGCCTTGTAAGCTAAGGTTGGTCAACGACTTGCTCGACACTCGCTGCTGCGATTGCCCCTCTTGGATTCGAACCAAGATTCGCGGCTCCAAAGGCCGCTGTCCTGCCGTTGGACGAAGGGGCAGCGGACAACCGACAGCCGTGTAACCTAGTCGATCAGCCGGACGGGCTCAACTCGCGCCGCTGTGGAGGTCTTCAGGTGCCAGGGCTCCGGCACTCCGGGCGCTTCCGGCTCGGTCCGGAAAGCAAGGTCGTCAGGGGTGCCCGCGATGCCGAACAGGGTCGAGCCCGAACCGCTCATCATGACGATGTCGAACGCCGGTGCCTGGCGCAGAATCGCCAGGAACTCTGCGATTTCGCTGTGTCGCTCGGCGACGACGGACTCGAAGTCGTTGCTGGCGAGCGATGCGATCATCGGCCAGGTGGACAGGGCGCGGACGTCGAGTGCGATCGGCTCGTGCAATGCCGCGGCATTCCGCCGTGCATCAGCGAGCCAGCCGTACGCTTCGGCGGTCTTTACCGAGACCCCTGGGAGGACCAATCGTACCTGTCGCACTTCTGGAGGGTCGATCGCGAGCATGCGCTCGCCACGCCCCCATGCGAGCGCATACGGGTGCGTCGACGTGAGGAACGGGACGTCCGCGCCGATCGTCGCGGCAATTGCCAGGAGGGCGTCCTCACCGATCGGAGCGGGGGACATCGCGTCGAGACACCGCAGAACGGCCCCCGCGTCGGCACTGCCGCCGCCCAGGCCTCCGCCAATCGGGATGCACTTGTCGATCTCGATCGCGAATCCGCTCCCATCTCCGCGCGTGTACAGGTACGACTCGGCCGCACGCCACGCGAGGTTGCGCTCGGAAGGGCCGAGTTCGGTGAGGTCTACATCGCCACCCACGTCGAGCGATCGCGACGAGCTGCGGCGTACGCGAACCGTGTCGCCCAGCGCGAGCCGGAGAAACAGTGTCTCGAGCTGGTGGAAGCCGCTGTCCTCGCGAGCAAGGATGCGCAGACGAAGATTGATCTTGGCCTGCGCCAGCACCTCGGCGGCGCGGACTGCCACCATCACGCGCCCGGTGTTGCGGCCGACGTTCGCGGCGAGGCGCCGTCGCCGCCCTGCTGTGCGCTGCCGATTTCGTCCATCGACAGCCCCGCGCGGACGAAGTACCACGCGCCGATCAGCGTGATGGGAATGAACGACACGAAGTGGAAGCCGATCGCCCACGTGACGGCCATCCCCGGATCGACGCCATAGATGCTCAGCCCTTCCTTGCCGAAGAGCTCGAAGATGCCAAAGAAGCCGGGTGCCTGCGGTGCCGCGACACCGATGGCGATGATCCCCTGAAGGAAGAGCGCCGCAGTGTAGGGTGCGTCGATGCCGACGGCTTTGAAGCCGATCCAGAACGCGAGCGCGTTCAGCAACCAGTGCCCGACCGTCCACGCGAACACCGATGCGAAGCGGCTGGGCGTCCGCAGCACGCTCAGTCCGCGGGTGACGGCGACGATGGCGCTGCGCCCCTTGTCCTCCAGGCGTGGTGCGATGCGCCGGATCACGCGCTCGAACACCGCAACGAATCGGTCGGGGAACAACACCATCGTGTACATCCCGGCGAGTGCGATGCTCACCGCGAGCACGCCGAACAGCCCGATCTTCGTCATCGATTGGCCGAACACGTTCGCTCCTGCGGGGAACGCCGGGTCGAGCATGGCAGCGAACATGAGGAGCAACACGACCATCGCGTCGAAGATGCGGTCTACGACGAGGGAGGCGAGCGCGGCAGGGAATGGCACGGCGGGCGTCGAGCGCGAGAGCGCATAGGCACGTGCGAGCTCGCCCGCACGCGCGGGGACGACGTTGTTCACCATCATGCCGATCGCGGTCGGACGCCACAGCACGCCGAACGCGAGGTTTGGCGCGATGGGATCGAGGATCGGCCGCCACCGGCGCGCACGCACGGGAAAAATGAGCGTCGCGACGATGGCGGAGAGGATCAGGAGCCCCACGTTTGCGCGGCGCACGTGACCCATCACGTCGGCGACGTCGATGTCCTTGAACGCGAAATAGAGACACGCGGCACTCAGGACGATGCCGAGGGCTCCACGCCAGCCGAATTTCATGGTGAGGTCAGTTCGTCAGCGCGAGGTCGAGCAGGTCGTACATCTCATCCAGGGCTGCGCCCTCGAGCGTCACCCCCTTGGCACGGGCGTCGTCGCGAATCTCCCGGCACCGCTCGATGGCCGCGCGACCGCGATAGAGCAGCACGTCGATGGAGACGGCAGGCTGTTCCGGGATCGCCGTTGGCGCGCTGAGTGGCGCGCTCGCGAGTGATCCGAGGCGCGAGATCCCACTGTCGAGGAGGTCACCGAGCTTCGCGGCCGCAGGCGCCCCGAGGGCGGCCGCAGCCGCGACGAGCGTCTCCGCCGCACGGGGCGCGGGCACCGGGGGCATCGACGCGATCGGCGTCATCGCGGACCGAGACGGTCGTGCCAGCACCGGAGCCGGAACCGAATCCATCGGAACGATCGGGGTCGGTACGGATGCGCGCTTGACCTTCAGGACGCCGAGTCGCTCTCCAATCGATCCGGCGGCCGCGCCAGGCTGCGCGAGGAGCGATGCGACCTCATCGAGGGCGTCGAGCGCGATGCCATCGAGCCGGCTCGCGGCGTCGTTGTGCGACGCGATGAACTGCGCTACGTCGGCTTCACCGAAGCTCTCGGCGGACTGGTGAAGCGAACGAAGCGCGCCGCGCAAACCGCGTCGGACGCG
>JBKJMP010000570.1:0-7283 GCA_046596395.1 Gemmatimonadaceae bacterium | reverse complement strand
TCGCGGATGATGCGCGACCGTCCGTGAGGCTTACTACGAGCACCCGAGCTACGTGCCGCTCGTGCGCCGCGCGTACGAGAACTGGAACCTGCTCGAACAGCGCAGCGGAACGACACTGTTCCAGCGCACGGGTGGCTTGATGCTCGGCGCGCCGGAATCAGGGTTGGTGCGGGGGACGCTGGAGAGCGCATCGCTGCATGGCATCGACGTCGAGTCGCTCGACCCTGTTGCGCTCGCGCGTCGCTTCCCGGCACTGCGACCGGCCGAGTCCATGATCGGGATTCTCGAGCAGCGCGCCGGCATACTCTTTCCGGAAGCATGCGTCTCGGCACACCTGTCGCTCGCCTTCGAGGAAGGCGCGGAGGTCCGCACTGGCACGCGCGTGATTTCACTGGCGCACGAGAAAGGCGGAATCGCTGCCCGCACTCGCGAGGGAGTCATCCGCGCGCGGCGACTGGTGATGTGTGCCGGCCCGTGGACCAGACCACTGCTCTCGACGCTTGGCGTTACGGTTCCGCTGGAAATCGAGCGCCAGACGATGCACTGGTTCGCGCGAGCCAACGACTCGGCGCAGCTTGGACCCGACCACCTGCCGATCACGATGGTCCAACACGACGGCGAGCGCCTGTTCTACTTGATGCCCGACCTCGGCGACGGGGTGAAGGCCGCGATCCACTACGAGGGCGCGAGGGTCACGGCCGAGACGGTCGATCGCGTCATTACGGCTGCGGATACGGCGCCGGTTCGCGAGCTGATGCACACGTTCGTGCCACACGCTGCGGGCGCGATTCGCGAATCTGCGGTGTGTCTCTACACCCGCACGCCCGATCTCGACTTCATCATCGACGCTGTTCACGGCGTGCCGAACGCGGTGGTGATTAGCGCGTGCTCGGGCCACGGCTTCAAGTTCGCGAGCGCCATCGGTGAGGTGGCGGCGCAGTTGTCACTCGGTGAGCAGCCCGATATCGACGTCTCCCACTTCGGCGCGAGCCGCTTCGCGTGAGCGGCGCTCCCGTCATCCGCGTCGCCGGCATCCGAAAGACGTACGGCAAGCTGCTCGCGGTGGACGACGTCTCACTCGAGGTGAGCGACGGCGAGATATTCGGCCTCATCGGACCGAACGGCGCAGGCAAGACGACGACGATGGAATGCGTGGAGGGCATTCGCACGCCGGACCGGGGAACGATCTCCGTCCTCGGCCTCGATCCGTTCCGCGACGTCTACGAGCTCCAGGAGCGCATCGGCGTCCAGTTACAGCAGGCGCAACTTCAGAAGCGGATCAAGGTCTGGGAGGCCGTGCACCTCTGGGCATCGCTCTATCGCCGCAAGCCCGCCCTTGGCGAGCAACTCCTCGAGCAGCTCGGGCTCGGCGAGAAGCGCGATGCCTGGTTCATGACGCTCTCGGGCGGGCAGAAGCAGCGCCTCTTCATCGCGCTCGCGCTCATCAACGATCCCGAGGTCGTCTTCCTCGACGAGCTCACCACGGGCCTCGATCCACAGGCTCGGCGCGCCATCTGGGACCTTGTGCGCGGCATTCGCGATCGCGGCAAGACGGTGTTTCTCACCACACACCTGATGGAGGAGGCCGAGCGCCTCTGCGACCGCGTGGCAATCATCGAGCATGGGCGCATCATCGAAATCGAGACGCCTGAGCGGCTGGTGATGCGGCACTGTCCCGAGCGCACCGTGATTCTCGTGACGGAGGATGCCACGGCGGCGTCGGCGTTCGAACGCGTGCCCGGTGTCACGTCGGTCACCACGCAGGGCATCCGCGTCACGATCCACGGCAATGGCGACGAGCTCGTGACGAGCGTGATCCAGTCGCTCTCGGATCATCGCATCCGTGTCACCGAGTTCCGCACGATCCTCCCAACGCTCGAGGACGTGTTCCTCAAGCTCACCGGCCACTCCATCCGCGATTGACGATGCTCAACCTCCGCGGTCTCGGCGAGCTGAGTTGGCTGGAAATCAAGATCTTCCTGCGCGAGCCACTCGGTGCGATCGGCACGATCGTCGTTCCGGTGCTCGCATTCATCGTCCTCGGTCGCTCTGTCGGCGCTGGCACACCGCGCTCGCCCGTCGTGGACGGCGGGATCTTCGGCGTGGGCGGCGTGACCGTCCTTGTGTCGTTGCTCATTGCGGTCAGCGCGGTGCTCTCGCTCGTGACCATCATCTCGATCTACCGCGAGGGTGGCATCCTCAAGCGGCTGCGCGCCACCCCGCTACGGCCGTACACCATCCTCACGGCACACGTGCTCGTGAAGCTGCTGCTCACGGCGGTGACGATGATCCTCATGATGGTCGCAGGGCGTCGGTACTTCGCCATTGGGCCCGACGTGCCACTCGTGAGCTTCGCGCTGGCGCTCCTGCTGGCCACGTGGAGCATCCTCTCCATCGGATTCGTGATCGCCAGTGTGGTGCCGACGGCCAGGTTCGCGCAACCGATCGGCGCGATCATCATGTATCCGATGCTCGGGCTGTCCGGGCTCTTCTTCCCGCTCGCCTCGCTGCCGTCTCCGATGCGCCAGATCGCCGAGCTGCTTCCGCTCACGTGGGCGGTGTCGCTGCTCGAGGGCATCTGGCGAGGCGATCCGTGGTCCGTTCACAGTGGAGACGTCGCGGCGCTGGTGATCGTGTTCGCGATATGCACCGCGCTCTCCGCGCGCGTGTTTCGCTGGGAGTGATCCTGTCCTCCTGAGCGCGACCCGTTGGCATCCTGAGCGGAGCGAGGATCTGCACCTCGCGCCGTTGCCGCGTCACCGCCCCTATCCGCACCACCTCGGGTGAACCGCCCTCCCCATCGCTCACGCCGTGTGCGATAATTGGCCATGAATGCCCCTGCGACCGCCAACGTGTACATGGAGCTCGACCTGACGGCACCGCGTGACGCGCGATAGTCGCGCCGGCCTCGCCGTTGGCATCGACGTCGGCGGTACGTTCACCGACCTCGTGGCCGTCGATGCCGATGGAGTGATCACCGTGCACAAGGTGCCGAGCACGCCACGGGACCAGAGCGATGGCGTCGCGCATTCGCTCGAATTGGTGAGCGGTTCCCACATCAGCCGCTTCGTGCATGGCACGACCGTGGCTACGAACATGCTGCTCGAGCGCGCGGGCGCGCGCGTCGCCCTCGTCGCCACGGAAGGGTTCGCGGACGTTCTCCATCTCGCGCGGCAGGATCGCGCGTCGCTTTATGACCTCGCGCGCCACCATCCAAGCCCACTCGTGATGCGTGACCATACCGTCGGCGCACGCGAACGCATCACCCCCGAGGGCGTTCACCGCCCCCTCGACGACGCCGCCATTGCAGACATCGTCGCCGAAGTGGAGCGCCTCCAGCCCGACGTCGTCGCCATCGCACTCCTGCACGCCTACGCCGACGACACGCACGAGCGACGCATTGCGGAAGGGCTGCGCGCGGCGCTGCCGCTTCTCGAGGTCGTGCGGTCGTCGGAGGTATTTCCTGAGATCCGCGAGTACGAGCGCACTGCGACGACTGTCGCCGAGGCCTACCTGCGGCCCGGCGTGTCCCGCTACCTCACGCGACTCGCGGCGCGCGCCGCGGCACTCGGAGCACCCTCGCCAGGTGTCATGACGTCTGGTGGCGGCATGCGCACCATCGAGCAATCGGTGCGCGCGGCAGCATCGCTTGCGCTCTCCGGTCCGGCCGGCGGCGTCGTCGGCGCGGCCGCCGCCATTCGCGCGGCCGGCTACGTCAACGCGCTCACGGTGGACATCGGCGGAACCAGTGCCGACGTGGGTCTCATCCTTGACGGCGAGCCTCTCATCGAGCCGGGAGGACGCGTCGCGGGCGTGCCGATCTCCCTCCCACGCGTGCTCGTCGAAACCGTGTCGGCGGGCGGCGGAAGCATCGGCTGGATCGACGACGGCGGCGCGCTTCGTGTGGGACCGCGAAGCGCGGGAGCCCTGCCAGGACCGGCGGCATTCGGGCGTGGCGGCACACTGCCGACCGTCACCGACGCTCACGTCGTCCTCGGCAACATCGCCGCAACGACGATGAGCGGCGGCATCACCCTCGACGTCGCCGCGGCCACCGCCGCAATCGGCGAGCTCGCCTCCGCCATCGGCGCCGAGCCGCTGCGCGTCGCGCGCGCGATGATCGAGATTGCCGATGCGTCGGTGGCGCGCGCGCTCCGCCGCGTGAGCGTGGAGCGCGGCATCGATCCGCGCGACTGCGTGCTCGTTCCATTCGGCGGCGGCGGACCACTGCACGCGTGCGGTCTCGCCGACCAGCTTGGAATGCGGAGCATCTTCATCCCGCCGCATGCGGGCGCGCTCAGCGCGCTTGGGTTGGCGATTACCCCTGAGCGTAGGGAGCGGATGGTCAGCGTTCTCCAGCGCGCCGAGGCTCTCGATCGCGCATCGCTCGCCGACATCCTGAGCCGCACGGCGGCTGGCGTCGCCGAGGGCGAAGGGTGGCAGCGCGAGTGGACCGCTCGCATGCGCTACGTGGGGCAGGGGCACGAGCTCGACGTCCGCGTCTCGGAGCGAGACGACGGCGCCGCGCTGGCCGCACGATTCGGTGCACTGCACGAACAGCGGAACGGGTTCACGCTCGCTGCGCCGGCCGAGGTGATCGGGGTGCGGCACGTCGCGAGTGGTGCGGCGCTCGCCGTGCGATTCGCGCGAACCGCGTCGTCGCAGTGGGACCCCGCCGTGGCATTCGACGACGGCGGCCGTTTCGATGCGCTCGTCGCCGGTCCCGCAGTTGTTACGCTCGGCGGCGCGACCCTCCGGATCGACGAAGGCTGGTCCGGCCGGCCGCACGACACGGGCGGCTGGACTCTCTCGGCGCGGCCGTCACCATGAACGCATCGGGGCTCGACGCGCTCGAGTTGTCCGTCCTCGCCCACGGCGTGGCGATGATCGCCGAAGAGATGGGCGCGGTGCTCGTGCGCAGCGCGCTGTCGCCCAACATTCGCGAGCGTCGTGATGCGTCGGCCGCGCTGTTCGATGCGCGTGGGCGCATGATCGCACAGGCGGCGCACATCCCCGTGCACCTGGGCGCGATGCCCGAGGCCGTGGCCGCTGTTCGCGCGCGCAACCCGCGGCCCGGTGACGTCTATCTCCTCAACGACCCGTATCACGGCGGCTCCCACCTTCCGGACCTCACGCTCGTCGAGGCGGTCGAGATCGACGGCGACATCGGCGGGTTCACCGCGGTGCGCGCGCATCACGCAGACGTCGGCGGTATGAGTCCGGGCAGCATGCCCCAGGGTGCGACGGAGCTCGTACAGGAGGGATTGATCATCCCCCCCGTCTGTCTCGTTCGCGGTGGCGTCATGAGCGAGGACATCCTCTCCGTGCTCCTCGCGAACGTGCGGACGCCGGCGGAACGCCGCGGTGACCTTCGCGCCCAACTCTCGGCGTGCGCCGCGGGCGCACTCGGATGGCGATTGCTCGCCGCTCGTCTCGGCTCCGCTCAGCTCGCCGCAGCCTGCGATGCCCTGCTCGACTATGCCGAGCGTCGCGTGCGCGCTCGCCTCGCGCCGCTCGAGGGAGTGACCGCGCGCGCAACCGATCGCCTCGAGGGCGACGGCGTTACCGACGCCGACATCGACGTCGTCGTCGCCCTGCGCGTCGCAGACGGCACCTTGCACCTGGACTTCACCGGGAGCTCGCCGCAGGTGGCGGGCAACGTCAACTGTCCGGCGGCCGTCACGCGTGCCGCCGCCGTGTTCGCGCTTCGCACCCTCCTCGACGACGACGTCCCCACCAACGACGGGATCGCGCGCGCCATCTCCCTCGTGCTGCCGGCGCGCAGTGCACTGAACGCGGCATGGCCCGCGGCCGTCGCCGCCGGCAATGTCGAGATGTCGCAGCGCGTCGCCGATACCATCCTCGCTGCACTCGGCGCCGCGGGCGTGGACGTCGCCGCACAGGGGCAGGGCACGATGAACAACGTCACGTTCGGCGGGCCCGGATGGACGTTTTATGAAACCCTCGGCGGTGGACAGGGCGCGAGCTCGCGCGGCGCTGGCCCCTCGGCCGTCCACGTCGGGATGAGCAACACCCTCAACACGCCGATCGAGTCGCTCGAGCGCTCCACTCCCCTGCGCATCGATCGCTACTCGCTTCGAGATGGATCGGGAGGACGCGGGGCACATGCAGGTGGAGCCGGAGTCGTGCGCTCGTATCGCACCACGGCTCCATGCACCGTCACCCTGCTCACCGAACGGCGCCGGCACGCACCGCGAGGCGTTGCCGGCGGCGCCGACGCGAGTGCCGGACGCAACCTGCTCAACGGCACGGTCATTCCCGCCAAGTGCCGGATGTCGCTCGCGGCCGGTGACGTCATCACGATCGAGACGCCCGGTGGCGGCGGCTACGGACCCCCCGTTGAGAACGGAGAAAGGGAATGAGTCTCACCGCGAAGGTACTCCTCGCGCTCGTCGCCGGACTCGGCATCGGCGTCGTGGTCTCCGTCTCCGAGAGTCCGCTGCTTCAGCGATTGCCCGGCATACTCGAGCCGATCGGGACGATCTGGGTGAATGCGCTGCGGATGGTGGTGATCCCGCTCGTCGTATCGGCTGTGCTCATCGGCGTGAACTCGCTTCCCGATTCGCGCAGCATCGGTCGCATCGGCGGACGCGCGCTGCTCGTCAGTCTCGCCCTCCTCGCGAGTGCGGCGACGTTCGCGGTCATCGTCGGGCCCATCGCCATGTCGATGCTCGTGATCGACCCCGCGGCGGCGGCGGTGATGCGCGAGAGCGCCATCGCCGAGAGTGGCAAGGCAGTCGAGAGTGCCGGGAAGATTGTCGGCGTCAGTCAATGGTTGGTGGACCTGATCCCGACGAACCCGATCAAGGCGATGGCCGACGGCGCGATGCTTCCCCTCATCGTGTTCTCCGTACTGCTCGGCATCGCCATCACCCGGATCGACGCGGTGAACCGCGAGTCGTTGCTGCGGGTCACCCAGGGCGTCCTCGACGCCTCCCTCACCCTCGTCGGCTGGGTGCTCCTCGCGGCGCCTCTCGGTGTTTTCGCCCTCACCGTCCCCCTCGCGACTCGGCTCGGCCTTGCGGCGGCAGGAGCGGTGATCTACTACGTCATCGCCGCGAGCCTGATGCTTCTCGCGTTCACAGGCCTGCTCTACGTGGCGGCGTGGATCTTCGGCAACGTGAGTCCGCGCGCATTCGCGCGCGCATGCGCACCCGCACAGGCGGTCGCCGTGAGCGCCCGCGCGTCGCTCGTGACGCTTCCTGCGATGCTCCAAGGCGCGGAGGCGCTCGGCATACCGCTACCCGTGCGTTCATTCTTCC
>JBKJMP010000514.1:0-4067 GCA_046596395.1 Gemmatimonadaceae bacterium | reverse complement strand
AAGTGGAAGCTGGGCTCCGACGACTATCCGGGATTCATTCGGCGAGTGTCGCTCGAGACGCCGGAGGATCTGCGCGAGCACGAGCACCCCGAAGAGGAGCTGTGAGGGTCCTCTTCTGGGGGACGCCCGAGTTTGCGACCGCACCACTGCGCGCATTGCTCGGCGAAGGCTTCGACGTTGTCGGTGTCGTCACGCAGCCTGACAAGTCGGTGGGCCGGTCGCGCTCGACATCGCATGCGTCCGCCGTGAAGGAGGTGGCCGTCGCGGAGGGACTCCCGGTGCTCCAGCCGGAGAAGCCGCGCGGCGAGGAGTTCATGGCGCAGCTCGACGCGCTCGCACCCGACATCAGCGTGGTGGTTGCGTACGGGCACATCCTCCCGAGGGCCGTCATCGACCTCCCGCGTCTCGGGACGCTGAACATTCATGCCTCCCTGCTTCCGGAGCTGCGCGGCGCGGCGCCGATCCAGGCGGCGATACGCGATGGGTTGGCGGAAACCGGCGTGTCCATCATGCAGATGGTGCCCGCGCTTGATGCAGGGCCCGTGCTGCACACGGCGCGCACGCCGATCCTCGAAGACGAGACGTCGCTGGAGCTGTCACTGCGGTTGAGCGAGCTCGGCGCGAACGCGCTCATCGAGGCGCTCGCGCTCATCGAGCTGGGACACGCGGCACCGCAACCGCAGGACGAATCGCGGGCGACGTACGCCGGAAAGCTGACGCGGGAATCCGCGCGGCTCGACTGGTCACTGACGGCGTACGAGGTAGCGCGATACATCCGTGCGTACGACCCGAAGCCCGGCGCGTGGTCCGTGGTGAATGGCGGTGAGGTGAAGCTGTTCGGCGCGCGCGTGGCGCCGCGTGGATCCACTCCAGCCGTGGGCGAAGTACTCGCGGTGGACAGCGCGGGGATGCTCGTGGCCTGCGGTGCCGGCGCGGTGCGCGTGCTGTCCGTTCAGCCGTCGGGCAAGCGGCGGATGGACCCGCTGGAGTGGTCGCGCGGGCGTGGCGTAACGGAAGGCGATCGCTTCGAGCATGTGGAGGGTGCGTGATCCCGCCCATCGTGCACGCGGTCACGAATGACGAGATGCTCGCTCGACCGGATTTCGTGGACGTCGCGTGTAGCGTCATGGCCGCGCTCGGTGCACGCGGGGCGCTGCACCTCCGCGCCAGCAGGCTGAGTGGAGCCAGGCTTCAGGAGCTCGCCGAGGGAATGTCAGCGGCGCAGGCGCTCACGGGAGCCTGGCTCGTCATCGCCGACCGCATCGACGTCGCGCTCGTGTCCGGAGCACTCGGCGTGCAGCTCACGAGCCGGTCGCTCACGCCGGCAGA
This sequence comes from Gemmatimonadaceae bacterium, assembly GCA_046596395.1. Lineage (GTDB taxonomy): Bacteria > Gemmatimonadota > Gemmatimonadetes > Gemmatimonadales > Gemmatimonadaceae > AG11. Next base: position 2,738 of record JBKJMP010000514.1, on the reverse strand, counting down.
CGCGCGACGTGTGGCGCCGTCCATCGCGATCGGGGCGAGCGTACACGGCGTGGAGGATGGGCGGGTCGCTGCCGCGGAGGGAGCGGACTGGCTCGTGGCGGGACACGTCTTCGACTCGTCGCCGAGTCCGGGTGCGCCGTACCGGGGGATTCCGTGGGTTCGGTCGCTCGTCGAGGCGACGAGCGTGCCGGTCATCGCGATCGGTGGCGTTCGCGTCGAGCACGTGGAAACCCTGCGCGCGGCCGGTGTGCACGGGGTGGCGGTGATCCGCGGCATATGGGATGCGCCAAATGCCGAACAGGCCGCCAGCGAGTATCTTTCGGCGTATGACGATGCAGGGAGTGCGTGATGCGAGCGAGCGGCGGAATCGGCCCTGTCTGATTGCGTCGGTAGGGTCATGAGCGGTCCCGGGCGGCCGTCAACGATGGCGCCGCGGGCCGCGATCACCGCTGCGCGAGTGGCTGCGGCGGACATCTGCGCCGACCTGCGCGGCGGCGACCTGCTCGACAGCAGCTTCGACCGGCGCACGTTGCGCCTCGAGCCCCGCGACCGCCGCTGGACGCGCGAGCTGGTCTACGGCATGCTACGCAGACGGAGCTGGATCGATGCGGTGCTCGCCGATCGCGTGAGCGGTGGCCCATCGCGCCTCGATGCAGACGTCGCCGACCTGTTGCGCGTTGGTGCCTACCAGTTGCTGGCAATGGGCAGCGTGCCGGCGTACGCCGCGATCGCGCAGACCGTGGAGCTCGTGAAGCAGCGGCATGGTCTCGGTGCGAGCAAGCTGGCCAACGCCGTACTGCGGCGCATCGATCGGGAACGTGAGTCGCTCATGATCGTGACGCCCGACGACCTCACGGATGCGCTCGCACTCGAGTACTCGCATCCGCGATGGATCGTCGCGCGCTGGCTCGCCCGCTGGGGTGAGGCCGAAACGCGCGCGCTGCTCGTGGCGAACAATGGGGAGGCGCCGCTCGTGGCGCGCCCGTATCACGTGGTGCGCGAGCAGCTCGAGGCGATGTTCGAGAGCTCGGGAGTGGAGACGGGCGATGCTCCGCTCGTCAGCGACAGCGTGGTGATCACGGGTGGTGTGACGTCGTTCACGGAGCTCGGTGCGTTCAGGCAGGGATTGTTTCACCTGCAGGACCCTGCTTCGACGCTCGTCACGCGGTATGCGTGCGTGGCGTCCGGCAGCACGGTCGCCGACTTGTGTGCCGCTCCGGGTGGCAAGGCCCTGGAGCTCGCGCGCGTGGCGAGTACGGTCTACGCCTCCGATGCGTCGGTGATGCGCCTCAAGCGGCTGCGCGAGAACGTGACGCGCCTCGATGCCACGAACGTCATTCCGTTCGTTGGCGACGCGACCAATCCCGCGCTTCGCGACATGGATGCCGTGCTCGTGGACGTGCCCTGCACCGGCACGGGAACATTCCGCCGGCATCCGGACGCGCGGTGGCGCCTGCGCGCGAGTGATCTCGCGGTGCTTCCCGCCACGCAGCGCGCCATCATGCGTGCTGCCGCCACCGCGGTGCGGCCTGGCGGGCTGCTGATTTACAGCACATGCTCGCTCGAGCTCGAGGAGAACGACGAGCAGGTGCAGCGGTTCCTGGCCGAGCATCCGGATTGGCGCCTGGAACCGCCTCCGGTGGGGGTGGTACCGGACAGCGTGCTCGACGCGGGCTACCTGCGCGTCCTTCCGCAGCGACATGCGACGGACGGCGCCTTCGCGGCACGGCTCCGCAAGCCGCAGGAGGCGGCGGCAGCATGAATTGGCGGACAACGGTGAGGACGTCGTTGCTGTACCTCGTCGCGATCGCGGCGGGGTTCGCGATCTCCTATCTCGTCGTCGCGTTCGTCGTCTTCCCCTCCGGCGTGATCCCGCGCGACGTGAAGGTGCCGAACGTCACGGGCCTCAACTACGACGAAGCGGTGCTACGCCTCGCTCAGGCCGGGTTCACTGGAGAACAAGGCGAGCAACGCTACAACAGCTCCGCTCCGAAGATGACGGTACTCGAGCAATCACCGCCGCCGGGCGCGCGTGAAGGTGTCGGCGCGTTGGTGACGCTGGTGGTGAGCGGAGGAGCGCGCATGTCCGCCGTGCCCACCGTGACGGGCATGACGAAGGCGGATGCGCAGCAACTGCTCGAGAGCGCTGGGTTCGACATCGGTGAACCGACGGAGGCGAACAGCAACTCCGCGCGCGGAACTGTCATCGCGACGCGGCCGGCGGCGGGGTCGCAGGTCTCGGTGCCCAGCACCATCTCGCTCGTGATCAGTGCCGGCGCGGCAACGGTGGAGATGCCCGACCTGGTTGGCCGCAGCTTCGAGGCCGCGCGGCAGACGCTGACGCAACTCGGCATGCAGCGCATCAGTGTGGTCTACGACCCCGTCGCGCTGAACCCCACGGGAACGGTGGTGGGACAGTCGCCGGTCGCCGGCGCCACGATCCTGCCGGGCGGGCTCGTGCAACTGCGCGTCGCCGGGGAAGCGCGCGCGCCGTGAGCGCGGTCCGCATCGCGCCATCGGTGCTCAGCGCCGACTTCGCGCGGCTCGGCGACGAGATCGCGATGCTGGAACGTGGGGGCGCGGACTGGATCCACGTGGACGTGATGGACGGGCGCTTCGTGCCCAACCTCACTTTTGGCGCGAAGGTCATCGAAACGCTGCGCCGCCTGACCACGCTGCCGCTCGACGTCCACCTCATGGTCGTGGAGCCTGAGCGCTACTTCGACGACTTTGCGTCG
>JBKJMP010000187.1:0-7149 GCA_046596395.1 Gemmatimonadaceae bacterium | reverse complement strand
GCCTGCACCACGCCGCTGAACTTCGACATGCCGGCATCGATCGTCACCATGCCGGCGGAGATGCTGACTGCGGACGCATTCACGGTGAGCTTCGCTATCGAATTGACGGTGACGCCTGCGGAGTGCAGCACGACCGAATTGCCGTTGGAATCCTCGATCCGGAGCTCGCCGGGACCGTCCTTCAGGGTGACCTTCTGCCCACCAGGCGTCTCGAGGATCAGCCGCTCCTGCCCGTCCGTGTCGTCCAGCGTGATCCTCACGCCGTTTCGCGACCTAAGGACCTTGCGGTAATTGTTGCCAGAGCCGTCCATGCTCTCCGGGGGAGCGTCGGAGCCGTTCCACATCGCGCCGATCACGAACGGATGACTGGGGTCGCCTCCCTGAAAGGCGACGAGCACCTCGTCGTTCACGTCGGGAATGAACCAACTGCCGCGGTTGTTTCCCGCCATCATGGTCGCGAGACGCGCCCACGCGTCGTATTTCCCCCCCGACGGGTCGGCCGCCCAGGGGAGCTCCACCTTCACGCGGCCCTGATTATCGGGATCCTTGATGTCGGTGACCGTGGCCGGATACACACCGTACCAGACCGCCTGCTTCCCGCGGGCCATCCAGTCGGACGTCGTGAGCTCGGGAATTTCGAGGGGCATGTCGTGATACCGTCGCCGTGAGAAGGAGGACCTGCCTAGCCGATCCACGGCCGCTCGGCCGTAAACTCCGTCCGTAAGCCGAGGGCGGAGTCGAAGCGGTGCCGAGTGCCGATGACCTCGTAGTCGCCGTCGAACAAGGCACCGATGCCCTGAAGCGTGGCCGTTGCGCCGACGCGAAGTGTGGCCGACGGATCGGCGACGCCGCGCGCCACCACGAAGCGACGCGCCGCCGCGCGGAACAGGCACTCGGCGCGGTCTCGCGCGTCGTCGGCGTTCAGCGGAAAGACGTCGGCCACCGTGTGCGTCCGCTCACCGAACGACGAGGCGAGAATCGATGCGCCCGTCTCATGTCCGCCTGTCTCGCCACTGATCGCGCTCGCGGTCGCCGTTTCCGATATCTCGCTCTTGTCCGGGACACTCCAGCCGCCAACGATGAGGCGCGTGGACTGCTGCGCGAGATCGGCCGTGACGGTCACCTCCCGCAGGCCATTGCCATACGCCAGGGCGACGCGATCACCGGTGCGCTCGTGCCGTCGCCTGGCGAACAGCGTTGTGCCGTCAACCCACACCTCCGCACCCATGGTGCGACAGCGCTCGCGCGCGAAGGCGAGGTCGCACTGGTCGAGCTGCGCGACGTGCTTGAATACCGGTCCGCCAGTGTCGACGTCCGGCGTGAGGCCATGGTCGCTCGCGAGCTGGCGCAGGATGCCGTCGGTGCTCATGTCGTCAAAGCTTCGCGTGCGGCGCGTCATCCGCAGGTCGATGAGCCGGTCCTCGGCGCGGACGCGCACCACCGGCGCGGATCCGTTCGGGAACTCACCCTCGAGTGCGGAGATGCGCCCCTCGAACAGCGCGCGGTCGTTCCACGCGATGGCGATCGTCCGTCCGAAGTCGAGAATGTCGCGTCCGAAATGCTGGTACCCAGGGCGACCGCGCTCGTCTCCCCAGTTCGCGAACGTCGCCTCACAATAGTGGAGGCCGTCCGCGTCCTCGGCCACGAGCAACTGGAGCAACTCCGCCTCGAGGCGGGCGCTCGCAGTGCCGTTGATCAGGATCGTTGGGCGAGTGTGTTGAATCGGGTCTGGACTCACGCCCCAGTTTACGACGCGCCGGAAGTCATGTAAAGTTGGGCGTTCGCAGCTTGCATTCCGCGCGCGAGGCCACTCATGGGTCAACTCCGGCTGCACTCACAGGTCGTGTACATGCCCGGCCACTGGGGCGTGAACGCTCCCGTCGCGCATGCGGCGATCGAGATCGTGGACGTCGACGAACCGGGCAAGGACGACGACCGCATCTGGTCCGGAACCACCGATGGCGATGGCCGCTTTCGCGGCACATCCGGCGAATGGCAGGACAGCGAATCCTTCTCCGTTCCCGTGGCTGACTGGCAAGGCTGGCACTGGGAACACGGCACGATGCCCGACGTGACCGATGCGCTGGTGCTCCAGATCCACGTGACCGACGGCGACCAGGACGGCTGGTTTCCGTACGTATACTGGAGCGACGAGGCGCAGTCGCCCGCGATCGTCGTGCCGTGGGCCCCACGCGACGCGGGGCTGCCGTTGCTGCCAGACATTCCACTCGGCCCGATCGATCCGCGGTGGATGCCGATCCTCCTGGCCGCGGTGAACGGCGAGGCATGCATGACCCTTGGCGACGTCAACGCACGGGTGCAGCGGGCCGTCGCGAAGGGAGCGACTCCGATTCACATCGACGTCTTCGATCCGGCCGCGATGCTCGTGATGCGCACGTCTGATGCGCTCGACAATCTCGCGACGTGGGCGGGTGAGCGGCTCGGGATACCGGAGCGCTGGCGGCCGTCACACAATCGCTGGGTCGACGATGATATGGCCGGAGCGTCGGTGGCATGCGCCGTCGTGAAGACGGGCATCGCGAGCAGCCCGCTTCTCGTTCATGTTGGGGTGTCCGTGCTGTACGCCGTCAATCACGGCTACCATGACGTGTCGATGGGCGCGAGCCGGAAGTCGCGGCGATCGACGGGCTCGGACGTACGGTTCACCGTCGCACGCTGACCGCCACGCGCGCCACCAATGATGCATGACGCGCGGCGACAGCTAGCCCGTTAGCGGGGGAGCAGCACCCGGTCGATGACGTGAATCACGCCGTTCGACTGCATCACGTCATACGTCGAGATGCTGGCCACGTTGCCCGACTCATCCTGGACGACGACGTTCCGCGCCCCATTCATCATCGCCTTCAGCGTGCCGCCGCTGACGGTCTTGATGGACGCCGTGCCGCCACCCTTCCTGATCAGCTTGATGATGGCATCCGCATTCCACTTCCCGGCGACAACGTGGTACGTCAACACCTTCGTGAGCGCGCCCTTGCTCTCCGGCTTGAGGAGCCCCGTCACCGTGCCCTCGGGAAGGGCCGAGAATGCGTTGTTCGTCGGCGCGAAGACAGTGAATGGCCCCTTCGACGCGAGCGTCTCGACCAGACCGGCGGCCTTGACCGCGGCGACGAGCGTCGTGTGATCCTTCGACATGACGGCGTTGTCCACGATGGTCTTCGTGGGATACATCGCTTCTCCGCCGACCATCGTGGTCATCGCTTTCTTGCCGTGCGGCTGGTGCTGCGCCTGCGTCGTCAGTGGTGCGAGGACGACTGCCGAGGCGAACGCGACCTTGAGGATGCTTCTGTGCATGCAGTGACTCCGGATTCGGTGGGTGATGTCTGTGTTTGCTGACATACGCCACCACCGGCCAATCGGATCTCGCCGGTTCGGCTCATGCTCGCTGAGAAGGCGGCCCCGGGCTCGGCTCCGGATCGGCGTGGCAATGGGCCATCGCCAGAGTCTGCGGCGCCCGACACTCCCAGGCATCGTTACCGATGCCTTCCTCCTCCAGGAAGAAGCATTGGTTCACCTCATGTATTGCGGCTTCTCTTGTGTCGAGACGTGGTCGCGGGTGCGAGCAACGTCGACTGCCTAGCTATGCGTGCGCCAATATATCGGCTGCGTTTAGTGGAAATACCGAATGTGGATGCGAACTGCGGCCAGAGATCGAGCGCGGCACGTACTTGATCCAGTCCGCGGTCCGCGTCGGCGGATGACATGCTGGCGGTAGATGCCAGGCGCAAGAGGTCCGCGCGCTGTGGACTCGCGCTTTCTCCGGCGACATCCATCGCATGGTATCCTCCTTTCCCCTCGAAGAATGTGAGATCGTACGCAGGCGCCAGTTGCCACTCGCCGCGTGCATCCATTCGGAACGCCACGTTCTGTGCGTGGTCGTCGCGATTGTACGCCCCGACGTTGAAGGCGGCGAGCTGCCAGGCCGCCCGCGCCGCGCGGTAGTCATGAGTGAGCCGGTAGGCGACCTTGATCAGGTCCTCGTACGACACAAGATCCCGACTGATGTCCACCTCGAGTAACCCGGCCAGCGTATGCATATGCCGTCGAGCGTCGCCCTGTCGGTCGAACCGGTCGACGATCAGCGCCCACCGATCACTGCCAAGCGGATGAACCCGATGGGCCGGCACCACAATGCCGGCCGATTCGGCCATCGACAAGTAAGCTGCTTCTATAAGGGGCGTGTCTTCGGGTTCCGTGTGCGCCGCGAACTTGATCAAGACTGGTCGATACCCCTCGGGCAGAGGAGAAAACGCGTCAACTATCGCACCTGAATCGCGCCACCCGGCGACGATCTTGGGGCGAACGCCGCCGGAGCCTCCGGCGGCGCGTGCCAGCTGGGGCCATACGTAGTCGACGTGATCCGCATCAATCGCCCGCGCTTCCGCGGCCAAGGTGGCGAGATCGGCCGATTCCGAGATGGTGGTCTCCACCCCATCTACCGGCGGACGGAACGTGAGCGCTCCCATGCCGCGAGTTCCGAGGGCCCGCAACCAGGTCAGCGGAGAACTGCCGGCGACGTCGATGTTGGCCTGGCGCATGGCCATGTGCAGCAGCTTCCGTCCCCACCCGTCGGGCAACGCATCAAAAAACAGCCCGTGCAGTCGATGCAATCCTCGTGGGCCTGGCAAAAAGACGCGAGGCTCCCGTGGCAGCGTGAAGGGCGACAGCTCCACGCCGTCCTGCAAGAAGCCTGGTGCGTAGGCGAAGTGGGGCCCTGTTCCAATATCGGATAGATCCCCGACGTGCCGCGGCATCTTCCCGTCCTCGAGGTAGACCGCCAGACGTTCCTTCATGGCGTCGCCCGACGCGCACCCATTGAGCGCCCGCGCTGACGCTTGGGGCGCTCCAGCACCTCGAGCGATTCGGGGACGGTCTGAGCAAATAGGCCCTCGAGCTCGCTCGCCAACCCGAGCGCAAGGGACAAGCGAATGAGACGCGTCAAGGAGACCTCGCCGGTCCGCTCGAATCTCTTCAGGGTGTCTGGGGCGACATTCGAGCGCGCCGCGAGCTCCGTCTGGGACCAGCCGCGATCAAGCCGACGTGCGCGCAGGCGGCGGGCAAGGGATGTTGCGATTTCTGCCGGAGTGAGTAGGGTTACGCGCATATATTGACCCACTAGTTGGTGTAGTGGGTAATATAATACCGTTTATCGCCTCCGCACACCAGTTCGGAACAGCTGGTTTCCGCGTCGCCTTTCACCTGCTCCGTCCGGATGCAAGACCGAGCTGCTCCGAATATGATGACTGGGCGCTCGTCGTGAGGCTGCCAGCGTCGAACGTCAGCAGCGTGCGAACGACGTCAATTCATCGACGCAGGTGGCCGGCGGGAACCACGAGGACGTCCGGTTACAATCGCGCGGTCACTCGAGCAATCCTTCCATCTCCCGCCATTCATCGGCAACCCCCAGCGCGGTGGCGTCGGTGCGCAGCTGCGGCACGTTGATGCTGTCGCCGAGCACGCGAAGCATCCGTCTGACGTCGTCGAGGTGCCGGATGCTGGCTCCCTGCTGGCGAAACAGCAATTTGTGGAGGATGACATACTCCGGCGGCGCGATGGGCACCTCGAGACCCACCAACTCGATGGTCCGGCGGCCATCAAGTCCACGGCGGGCGAGTGCATTCTGGCCCGCGAGATAGACGTCGGCGCGAGCGTCCGTCTCCAGATGCAGGATGTTGAAGTGGCCGAACGCCTCCCGGCCTGCCTCGACGGCGACCACCTCCGGCGGAGGACAATAGTAGCGGGAGGCGGGAAACTGCTCGGTCAGGGCGGACGCGTCTTCCGGGCGAAGCGCCGCCACGACGTCGACATCCTGCGTGAAGCGCGGCTCGCCGTACACGATGGCGGCGACACCCCCCGCTATCATCCACTCGATACCAGAGGCGGCGAGCTGCGGTGCGAACGCCGCAACGACGTCAGTCGCGCGCACTTCGGAGCACCGCGCGCGCCGCCCGTTGCACTTCGGCGTCCGTGAGCTCCGGATGACGCATGCGCACCCCGGCTTTCGTCGCGTCCCAGGCCAGATCCCAGAGCGAATCCGCGAGCGCGAGTTTTTCTGCGGGCGACATCTCGCGATACCGCTCGGTTTGACGCCGCGCGACCTCCGGCGAAACATCCCGGCTCTGGTAGTCCATGAATGGAAGATAGCCGACGCATCGCGCGTTCGTCCGGGAAACGTGTCGGCCCAACGTGGCGATGGCGATGGAAGGACGCGCTTTTCGGCACAATAACGGTACCCGTGGTAGCGGCCGCCATCCCGAGCCAGTCGCGTCACGCCGCGGCAAACGCGGCATTCACGTCGGCAGTTCGCCAGGGATATCGCATCGTGACGACGCCAATGATCCTCGGCGAAGCGCACGCCCTCTTTCTCCGGTTGCTCGGCCGCGAGCAGGGCGATTCGATGACGTCCGGGCCTGAACCTCGAGCAGATTGGGCCGCTGACTCGCGCTCTCGCCCTCCATAGGGTCGGTCACGGGCTCGTACCGTCGAGTTGACATCCTCTGATTGCATCGGGCCGATGCGAAGAAGGACTGGTCAATATGAAAATAATGCTAGATTTTGACCATTCTGCCAGATACGAGGCATACATGGCACCGGTCAAAGTCAAATTGGAAGCAAACGGTCGGGTCTTGTTGCCCGCCGACGTGCGCCGAAAGCTCGGTGTCGCGGCTGGAGACACGCTGCTTCTCGACGTTGACGACAGCGGACTCCACCTGTGGACGCAGACGATGGCCATCCGCGCGCTTCAGGAGACCGTCGCAGCGAAGGTTCCAGCCGGCGTCTCCCTCGTTGAGGATCTGCTCGAGATGCGCCGGGATGAAGCCGCGAGACTCGATGTGGTAGATTCGGCCCTTTTGCGCAGGGCGCGACGTGGCACGCAGTGATGCTGTGGTGCTGGATGCTTCGGCCGTCATCGCGCTCGCGCAGCGGGAGCCGGGTGCGGAGATAGTCGAGGCCGTGCTTTCGTCCGCCGTGATGAACGCGGTGAACGCGGCGGAGTGCATTCTGGTGTTGGGCCGATCGACGTCCACTGCCTGGGCGGCCAGCGCGGTCGCGAGTCTGGGCATCGAGATCGTGCCGTGTGACTGGGCTGTTGCGGTTGCCGCCGCGGACATCCATGCCGCCACGCGCGGG
>JBKJMP010000112.1:0-2771 GCA_046596395.1 Gemmatimonadaceae bacterium | reverse complement strand
GCTGCGTCCCCCGTTCCCACCATTTCCGCGGTCGGCCACGAGGTGGACATCTCCCTCTGCGATCTCGTCGCGGATCTTCGAGCACCAACGCCATCGGCGGCAGCGGAAGCGGCGGTCACGTCGCGCACGGAGATGTCGGGTGCGCTGCGTGCGCTGCGGCGGCGCATGGTGCACGCGATCGACGCGCGCCTCTATGAGCGCACGTCTCGGGCTCGCGCGGGCGCCCACGATCTCGACGCAGCCACGAGCGACGTGATCCGCATGCGCACCCAGCGCCTCGGTGCGCTCGCCGGCCGGCTGAACGCGCTCAGTCCCCTGGGCACACTGGATCGAGGGTACGGTGTCGCGCGTGACGCGCGCGGACACACCCTCGCGTCGGTCGCCGACTTCGATGCCGGCGAGCCGTTCGTGCTGCGCGTGCGCGACGGTGAGGTCGACGCGCTCGTCACGGGCGTGCGGCCGATCGCGGGGGGCACGTGACGGTCGAACAGCATCTCGCGCGTCTCGAGGCCATCGTCGCGGAGCTCGAGAGTGAGCATGTCGATCTCGCATCGGCCCTTGCGCTGTTCGAGGAAGGCGTGATTTGCCTGCGCGCTGCAGCGGGCACACTCTCCGAGGCCGACACGCGCGTGAAGCGATTACGCGAGCTTGCCGACGGTGCGTTTGTCGTCGAGGAATTGCGCGACGATGCCTGACATCGCCGTCCATCGCGACGCGATACGCCCCGCGCTGGAGGATATCTGCGACCGCCACCTCGAGGGCGTGGCCTCGCCCGTGAGCGACGTGATCCGCTACAGCCTGTTGGGTGATGGAAAGCGCATGCGCGGCATCCTGTTCCTTTCGGCATTCGAGGCTGCGGGGGGCCGTGGCAGCGCTGCGGGGCTCGCCGCGGCGATCGAAGTGGTGCACGCCTACTCGCTCATTCACGACGACCTGCCGTGCATGGATGACGACGACATGCGTCGCGGCCGCCCGACGGCGCACCGAGCGTTCGGGATCGCGGCGGCAACGGCCGCTGGTCTCGCGATGGTCCCTCTCGCGGCGTGCAGCGCGGCCGAGTCGGCGCGGGCGATCGGTCTGGGGGACGAGGTGGTCGCGGTGATCGTCTCCGAACTGATGCGGGCGTCCGGTGCCGGTGGGATGATCGGCGGCCAGCTCCTCGACCTCGAGGGGGAGGGCCGTCCGCTGGCGCTCGCGGAGCTCGAGCAGATCCACCGCGCCAAGACCGGGGCGCTCATCACGGTCGCCGCGGTGCTCGGCGGCCGCGCCGCGATGGCGAGCGCCGATCGCCTCGACGCCCTTGGCCGGTACGGCGCCGCGATCGGACTGGCCTTCCAGATTGCCGACGACATCCTCGACGTCACCGCGACGACGGACCAGCTGGGCAAGACGGCGGGGCGCGATCTCGCCCTTCACAAGAGCACGTATCCAGCATTGCTTGGAGTGGAGGGCGCGAAAGACCGCGCGTCGGCATTGATTTCGGAGGGGTGTCTCGCACTCGAGGGAGTTGGCTTGCTGACCCCAGCGCTGGCGCAGATTGCCCGCTTCACCGTGGAACGCACCTCGTAGATTTCCGTAGGCCATTCATGACTATTCTCGAACGCATTGCCTCCCCGGCCGACATCCGCCCCCTCACGCGTGACGAGCTCCGCGTGCTCGCGGCCGACGTCCGCGCGCGCATGGTGGACGTCTGCTCCCGCACCGGGGGACACATCGGCGCCGGGCTCGGTGTCGTCGAGCTCACGATCGCGCTGCACTACGCGTTTCGCACACCGCGCGACCTGCTCGTCTGGGACGTGGGGCACCAGGGGTACCCGCACAAAGTGCTCACGGGCCGCAACGCGGAGATGGAGACCCTGCGCCAGGAAAATGGCATTTCCGGGTTCCTGAAGCGCACCGAGAGCGAGTACGACACGTTCGGGGCGGGGCACGCGGCCACGGCCATCTCCGCCGCGCTCGGCATGGCGGCCGCGCGTGACATCAACGGCGAAGAGGACCTGAAGGTCGTCGCGATCCTCGGTGACGGGGCGCTGTCGTGTGGGCTCGCCTACGAAGGCCTGAACAACGCCGGTCACTCCGATCGCGATTTCGTCGTGGTGCTGAACGACAACGAGATGTCGATTGCGCCCAACGTCGGCGCCATGCACAAGTACCTCACGTCGATCCAGCGGAATCCGCTGTACAACCGCGTGCGGTCGAAGTTCGGCGAGATCGTGGACAGCGCGGGGCCACTCGGTGCGATCGTCCGCAAGTGGGAGGAGAGCATGAAGACCTTCCTCACGCCGGGCGTACTGTTCGAGGAGCTTGGCTTCCGCTACTTCGGACCCATCGACGGGCACGACATCGACGCCCTTGTCGACACGTTTGCCGCAGTGCGGGAGATGAGCGGCCCGCGACTGGTACACGTCATCACGCAGAAGGGAAAGGACTTTCCGGCCGGCGAGCACGCGACGGGTGAAAAGTGGCATGCGCTCCCACCGGGATACGACCCGTCCACGGGCAAGCAGCTCAAGACATCCATCGCCAACCCTGCATACACGTCGGTGTTCGGCAAGGGGCTGGCCGAGCTGGGTACGGAGAACAAGAAGGTCGTGACGATCACGGCCGCCATGCCAGGTGGCACCGGCGTCGCCGCGTTCGCGACGGCGCACCCGTCCCGCTTCTTCGACGTCGGCATCGCGGAGGGACATGCCGTGACGTTCGCCGCGGGTCTCGCCACGCGTGGGCTCCGTCCCATCTGCGCTATCTATTCGACGTTCCTCCAGCGCGGG
>JBKJMP010000060.1:0-11854 GCA_046596395.1 Gemmatimonadaceae bacterium | reverse complement strand
TGAACGCTGGGCGACGGGGGCAACGGGGGCAACGGGGGTGGCGGGGGTCGCGGCGACGCTCGGGGCAATCGCGGCTCCGGCCTGCGTCTCGATGCGCGCCACCAGCGCCTGCACCGGGACCGTCTCCCCCTCCTGCACGAGAATCTCGGCCAGCACGCCCGCCGTCGGGGCCGGGATCTCGGCGTCCACCTTGTCCGTGGAAATCTCGAAGATCGGCTCATCGCGCTTCACCGGGTCGCCGACTTTCTTCAGCCACCTGGACAGCGTGCCTTCAGCGATGGATTCTCCCATCTGGGGCATTACGACGTCAACGCGTGCCACTGCCATTACCTCGATCGGAGTTCCGGGAGGCGGCGCGTACTGTCCGCATCCGCCAGATCACAAAAGTGGGCACACAGATCACGCCCAGCCGAGCGCCCCACGTCCAGTACAGATTCCAGTCGCACGGCGCGCCGGTATCGGCGGCCGGCGTGCATCCACGCGCCGCCCCCACGAACTTCGCGATGAGAACGGCGATCATGCCGCCCGCCACGAGACCGACGACGGCCGTGAGGCATCCGACTCCAACATAAGGCCAGACGCCTCCGTCCGTCGCCTCGCCCCCGTTTCCGGGGTCCCGCTCGCGCGCCAGCACGGCCTAGTACGCCGCCAGGCGACGTGCCGCCAGCACGATGTCCGGCGTCTGCGGGAGCACGTAATCCTCCAGAGACGGCGCGTACGGCAGCGGCACATCGTGCGCCGTCACGCGCAGGATCGGGGCGTCGAGCCACTCGAAGCAGCTCTCCGAGATCCTCGCGGTCAGCTCGCCGGCGATCCCCCCGGTCCGCGTGTCCTCGTGCACGATGAGCACCCGGCTGGTCTTCTTCACCGTCGCCACGATCGCCTCATCGTCCAACGGAGCGAGCGAACGGAGATCGAGCACCTCGACCGACAGTCCGTCCTCGCGCTCCAGCTGGCTCGCGGCCTCGAGCGCCTTGTGCACCGTGGCGGCGTAGGTGATGATCGACAGGTCCGTCCCTTCTCGCGCGACGCGCGCCTTCCCGATCGGCACCACGACGTCGCCGGCGGGCATCTCGCCCTTGATGCGTCGGTACAGATACTTGTGCTCGAAGAACAGCACGCAATCGTCGTCGCGAATGGCCGCTTTCATCAGTCCCTTCGCGTCTTCGGCGGTACTCGGATACACCACCTTGAGGCCAGGCGTATGAATGAACCCGGCTTCTGGATTCTGCGAGTGGAAGGGCCCGCCACGCACGTAGCCGCCGCTCGGCCCGCGGATCACCATCGGCGTGGGTAGAAAGGCGCGATAGCGCGCCGTTGCCACGTAGTTGGTGAGCATGTCGTACGCGTTGGCAATGAAGTCGATGAACTGCATCTCCACCACGGGACGCAGTCCCATGTGAGCGGCCCCCGCGGCCGCGCCCACGATGCCGATCTCCGAGATGGGGCTGTCGATCACGCGCGATTCGCCGTACTTCGCCTGCAGCCCCTCAGTCACCTTGAAGGCGCCGCCGAAGGCGCCGATGTCCTCGCCCAGCATGAAGACGTCAGGATCCCGATCCATCTCCTCGAACAACGCCTCGCGGATCGCCTCGAGGTAGGTGATCTCGGCCATCAGTCCGCGCCCTTGGCGGGGGCGTCGAACGTGCCCCAGCTTGACGGGCGCTCGCTCACGCCAACGACCGCCTCGCCGCCCTCGCGGAACCAGAGGGGCCGCTCGGAGGGGGGATCCGCGTAGATCCCGACGAGCGCATCGAGCGGTTCGGGCACGCCCGACGCCTCCGCAATGTCCGTCGCCTCATCGATTTCGCGCGAGATTCTCGCGTCGATGTCCGTCAACGCGCTCGCCGGCACTCCCTCGCTCAGCAGTCGCGCGGTGAAGCGGTCGATGGGGTCGTTCTCTGCGGCCCACTGCTCGATCTGGCCATCGGGGACATACGACTGGTTGTCGTGCTCGGCGTGTCCCTTCCGCCGGAACGTCATCAGCTCCACGATGGACGTGCCCTCGCCTCGGCGCGCACGGTCCACGGCGCGCTTCGTCGCGTCGTACGTCGCGATGACGTCGTTGCCATCCGCCGTTTCACCCGGGATGCCGTAGCCGATCGCCTTGTCGGCAAACTGCTTCACGAGACTCTGCTTGACCGTGGGCGTCGAATAGGCGTAACCGTTGTTCTCGATCACCACGACGAGGGGACATCGCTGCACGGCGGCGAAGTTGATCCCCTCGTGGAAGGCACCGGTGCTCGTGGCGCCATCGCCCACGTACACCAGGCCGACGCGCGCCTCGCCGCGCATCTTGAAGCTCAGCGTCACGCCGGCCATCACGGGCACCATGTCGCCCAGCGGCGAGATCTGCCCGATGAATCCGCGTTCCGTGTCTCCAAAATGGATGTTCAGCTCGCGGCCCCGCGTGGGCGAATCACCCTTGGCCATGTACTGCTTCAGGATTTCCACCGGGGTGGCGCCCTTCACCAGCATCGAGCCGAGGTTGCGGATGAGCGGAGAGAGGATGTCGCCCCGCCGCAATGCGTAGGCACTCCCGACGGCGTCCGCTTCCTGGCCGAGCGAGCGAAAGAGCCCGCCCACGACCTTGGTCTGGCGGTAGAGGTTGACGAGCCGCTCCTCCAGCGACCGGGTCATCCGCATCCAGTAATAGAGCTCGAGACGCTGGGCTCGGGTGAGCGAGGTCTCGCCCGCCGACGCGATGGCGGGGGGCGGCGCAGCGCTTCCGCGCCCGGCACGCCCCCCGCTCTTCGGGCCCGCCGATCGTGCCATCAGTACGATGCGAGCAGGGCGTGCGACGGGTCGTCGGCCCGATGAAGCTCCACGAAGAACCGCTTGACGTTGCGATCGAGGCGGCTCTCGCCCATCTGGTCCGTCCATACCTCGACGAAGGTATAGTGCCCGCCCTCAGCCTTCACCGTCAGCTTCATCGCGCCGAGCGGGCCGGCGAACGAGCGCGCGCGGGCCGCGGTGGCCGTCACGCTCATCGAAAGCGCGGGAAAGAAACGGTCAGCGTGATCCATCACGGCTGACGGCGTGCCCTGACTACGGTAGAAATGGCGCATGGTCTACGGGGTTCCGCTTCGTTCGTCGAGCACGTCCTGCTTCCATTCGGTCATCTCGAGCTTCCTGGCGGAATCGCTGTGAAACTGGATGCCCACCGCCCAGAGCCCCGCCTTCACGTAATTGAGCCTGGCCGAGTACGCCCCGACCTGCGGGGCCTTCACGAAGCCGTCGTACGTGCGGGCGCCTTCGATCGTGTTGGCGAAGATCCTCCCCTCCCCGGTCTCGATCGGCTGGCCGGTCTTCCTGTCCTTCACGACGATCGTGTAGATCACGTCCTCGCGCGCATACGGCGGAATGGGGTCCGACGACACCGTGAAGAGATAGCTTTCCGTACCCTGGCGAAGCTCCGGCTTGCGCGGTGCGCCGCACGAAGCCGACGCAGTGAGCAGGAGGCCCCCCGCCAGCATCGCCATGCGCCGCAGCCTGCGCCGGTCGGTCATGACTGGTAGTACTCCAGCCCGAGGTGGGTGATCTGCTCCTCTCCCATCAGATGTCGCAGCGTGTTCTTGAGCTTGGTCTGCTGGATGAACAGATCATGCTCGGCCTGCAGCCCGGGCGCGCTCATCGGGCTCTTGTAGTAGAACGACAGCCACTCCTGAATGCCCTTCATGCCGGCGCGCTGCGCGAAGTCGCTGAACAGCGCCAGGTCGAGCACGAGCGGCGCGGCGAGAATCGAGTCGCGGCACAGGAAGTTGATCTTGATCTGCATCGGATAGCCCATCCACCCGACGATGTCGATGTTGTCCCAGCCTTCCTTGTTGTCGCCGCGCGGCGGGTAGTAGTTGATGCGCACGACGTGCGAGAAGTCCTTGTAGAGCTGTGGATACTTCTCGGGCTGCAGGATGGTGTGCAGCACGGACAGCTTGGACTCTTCCTTCGTCTTGAACGACGCCGGGTCGTCGAGGACCTCGCCGTCGCGATTGCCGAGGATGTTGGTGGAGTACCAGCCGGCAAGTCCAAGCATCCGCGCCTTGAGGCCCGGCGCGATGACCGTCTTGATCCAGGTCTGGCCCGTCTTGAAGTCCTTGCCGGACACGGGCACGCCCTTCTCGTTGGCCAGCTGCACCAGCGCCGGCAGATCGACGGAGAGATTGGGCGCGCCGTTGCAGAAGGGCACGCCCTCCATGATCGCGGCATACGCATACAGCATCGACGGGGCGATCGCCTCGTCGTTGTTCTCCATCGCACGCTCGAACTGCTCGAGCGTTGCGTGCTGCGGGCCGGGCCTGATGAAGATCTCGGTCGAGGCGCACCACACGATCACGAGGCGGTCGCACTTGTGCCTGGCCTTGAAGTCGCGCATGTCCTGCCGCAGCTGCTCGGCGAGGTCGCGCTTCGTCTTGCCCTTCTTGACGTTGGGGCCGTTGATGCGCGTGACGTACTTGTTCTCGAACACGGCTGGCATCGGCTTGATGGCCGACAGGAAGTCCTTGAGCGGCTCGAGGTGCTTGTCCTCGAGCACGCCCGCCTTCTTTGCCGCGGTGTACGCGTCGTCCGCGAATGGATCCCACGCGCCGAATACGATGTCATCCAGGCCAGCCAATGGCACGAAGTCCTTGATGAGCGGCGAGCGATTCTCGGTGCGCTTCCCGAGGCGGATCGTCGCCATCTGCGTCAGCGAGCCGATGGGCTGGGTGTAGCCCCGTCGGATGCTCTCGACGCCTGCCATGAAGGTGGTCGCGACGGCGCCGAGGCCCGGCGTGAGAATGCCGAGGCGGCCCGTAGCCGGCTGCGGGGTGCTGCGAGCATTTGCGGCGGAACCTTGCACGAACTCAATCTCCTTTGAGCAGAGGGCCTGACGAGCGGCGACGCGAGAAGAACCAGGAACGAACTTCCTTCTCCGCGAGCGCCTCCGCGCCATCAGCCCGCGTGGTCGCAACGTAGACGTAGTGCACGCGCTGGAATACGGTGATCCAGGCGGTCACGGTCAGGATGACGATGATGATGGCCAACGGCCATCCATTGAAGAACAACCCGAAGAATGCCTGCGGGGCCGCCATGAGGACGACCCGCTCTGGCCGCTGGAGTATTCCCACCTTCGCGTCGAGCCCGAGCGATTCCGCGCGAGCCCGTGTATACGACGTGAGGAATGCGCCAAGAAGCCCCAGCAGCGCCGTGATCATCAACGGCACACTTCGGTGCAGCGTGCTGGTGGCGTAGAACACAGCGAGGCCGCCGAGCACGAACCCGTCAGCGAGCCGGTCGAGTGTGGAATCGAGAAAGGCCCCGAACGTTGAACTGCGATTCGAGCGGCGCGCCACCGTTCCGTCGAGGACGTCGAACAGCGCCGTCATCCCCAGGAACCAACCGCCGGTCTTGATGTGCCCGGTGGCGTAGATAATACCGCCGATCACGGTGCACAACGTGCCGAAGACCGTGATGCTGTTCGGGTGCACCTTTCGCCTCACCAGCCAGTCCGCGACCGGGTCGATGAGCTTCAGATAGACGTTTTTTAATTGGTCTGGCAGAAGCGTCATGCGGCTCCGAGGCGCGCAAGCATCCCGCGGCCGAACGTGCGCGCAGCGTCACGGGGGGCACAATATCGATCGGGCCGGAGCATGCACTCCGGCCCGGAAAGGTACCCCTCGCCACAGGGACGAGCAACCGCGCGACGAGCCTGAATGCTCAGGGCACTGCCCAGAGATACGGACCGGAGAGCGCAACGCTGCGGCTCTCGTAGGTGCGCGAACCGTCGGCCGTCACCGCCTTGAACTTCACGGAGGCGCCGCTCGCGATTCCTGTCACCGGAATCTTCTCGACGGTGTTCGCCGGTACCTGCCGGAGGAACAGCTCCGTGCCGCCGGAGGCGGTCACGTAGATGTTCGCGGCCTGGCTGAGGTTGTTGGTCACCTGCACTGCAAGCTCGGTGGCCGCGGCGGGCGCAGTTCGCACCTCGACTTGGCGCGCACACGCGGTCGTCAACGCGAGCGCGAGCGTGAGGATGAAGAGACGTGGTAAAGCGTTCATGGCCTGCTCCTGATGGTGGTCGGCAGCGCGTTGTCGAGCACGCTGGCTGCAAGTCTAGTGCAACCCTGCAGCCTGACGCTGGAGATTAGCCGAGGCGCCCTCCGGGCGCCACTCGCACGGCTCAAACGGCTGAACTCGTCGTCATTCCGTGGTGCCGCCCCGCCCACTATATATGGCATATGGCCAACGGCAACGGCGACCGGTCCACCTCGATACGCGGACTCATGCACCTTTGGCTTCGGCGCGGTTTGGTCATTATTTGCGCTTATGTCCTCGCGACTCCGTTCGCGGGAGCGCAGGACACGCGCCCCACGCGCGCGGTCCACGATTCCCTGCACCGGACGATCGAGGCGATCCTGACACGCGGCATCGCGGACAGCGCGTTTCCCGGCGCGATCGCCGTCATCGGAAGCAAGTCGGGCCCCATTGCGACCGTCAGCGCCGGGCATGTGGACTGGGCTCCATCGCAGGCGGTCACGCCAACGACGGTGTGGGACCTCGCCTCACTCACGAAAGTCGTTGGAATGACGTCCGCGGTGATGCAGCTGGTCGAGCGCGGACGCATCGATCTCGACGCCCCGGTGCAACGCTACCTGCCAGAGTGGACGGGCCCGAACAAGGACAGGGTGACGGTACGGCACCTCATCACACACCAGAGCGGCCTGCCGTCGTTCCGCAAATACTTCGAGGCAAACGTCTCCCCCGACTCCATCCGCCACCTCTTCATCACGACGCCGCTCGACTCGGCCCCCGGAACGCGGATGATCTACAGCGACATCGGCGCGATCCTGCTCGGCATGATCATCGAGCGGCAGGGCGGCATGGCGCTCGACGAGTACCTCACACGCAACGTCTTCCGCCCGATGGGCATGCTCGAGACCCGGTACAAGCCCCCTTTGGAATGGCGCAGCCGGATTGCCCCCACCGAGAAGGATCCGTGGCGCGGACGTCATCTGGTGGGCGAGGTCCACGACGAGAATGCCTTCGCGCTCGGACAGGTATCGGGACACGCAGGGCTCTTCAGCACCGCGCACGACCTGGAGCGGTTCGCTCGCGCGTACCTCAACGGCGGGGCGCTTGGAGACGGACGTCTCGCCCGCGCTTCCACCATCGCGCAGTTCACGCGTGTCGCGGACTCGTCGTTCTCGAGCCGCGCGCTCGGCTGGGACACCCCTGCGGGTCCCAACAGCTCGGCCGGCCGCTTCATCAAGCGGCCGGCGTTCGGACACACCGGATATACGGGTACGTCGATGTGGATCGCGCCGCAGCACGACCTCTACATCATCCTGCTCACCAACCGCGTGAATCCGACGCGCGCCAATACGCGCATCGGGGCCATTCGGGGCGCCGTTGCAGATGCGGCGATGCGGCTGCTCGAGCCGGGTGTAGTGGCGCGGCTCGACGCGCAGGGCTCCACCGCGCCAGGACGCCGATAATTCGTCGTCAATTGGGTTGAACGCTTTCGCCGTTCCGGGTATATACTTACGGAAGTACAGCGCGCCCTTTCCGGCGCCCCACGATGGAGGATCCGTGAGCACGACCAGCCAACCCGAAGTTATGATGACCGTTACCCCCGTCGCGGGCGAAGAGGTCAAGAAGTTCATGTCCCAAGAGGGAGTGGACCCCGCCATCGGCGGCCTGCGCGTCAGCGTGCAGCCTGGCGGGTGCAGCGGCTTCAAGTACGGGCTCCTCATCGAGGACGCAGCCGCGGAAGACGACCTCATCGTCGATCAGGGGGAGTACCGGGTCTTCGTGGACCCGTTCTCCGCCCAGTACATCAGCGGCGTCGTCATCGACTACACGTCGTCGATGCAGGGCTCCGGCTTCACTTTCAAGAATCCCAACGCGACGGGTGGATGCGGTTGCGGCAGCTCGTTCTCGGCATAAAGACACTGGACAGATGACTCTACCGGTTTCTGGCGCCCCTCAGGACGTCGGTACCGGACACGCGGCCCGCGATCGCTCAGCGATTCGCGGGCCTTCGCGTGTCCCGGCCCCGTCGACGGCCCTCGAACGCATCGACACCGTCGTCGTCGAGGAGCACGAGGACATTGCGCGCCTGGCCGCGGCCCGCATTGCCGCGCTGATCGAGGAGAAGCAGGCGGCGGGAGACACGGCCGTCCTCGGCCTCGCGACCGGCTCCACGCCGATCGGCGTGTACCGGGAGCTGATCCGGATGCATCGCGAGGAGGGACTGCGCTTCGCCAACGTGGTGACGTTCAATCTCGACGAGTACTACCCGATGGCGCCGGACAACATCCATTCGTACCACCGGTTCATGTGGGAGAACCTGTTTTCCCACGTCGACATCCCGAAGGAGAACGTCCACATCCCGCGCGGTGACATTCCGCGCGACCAGGTGGACGACGAGTGCCGCCGCTACGAAGCCGCGATTCATCGCGCCGGCGGCATCGACTTCCAGATCCTCGGGATCGGCAAGACGGGCCACATCGGGTTCAACGAGCCTGGCTCGGGCGCCGACAGCCGCACCCGCCTGGTGCATCTCGATGCGGTCACGCGACGCGACGCCGCCGCCGACTTCTTCGGCGAGGAGTTCGTGCCGAAGGAGGCGGTGACGATGGGCGTGGCGACCATCCTCGACGCGCGCGAGATCGCCCTCCTCGCCACGGGCGAGCACAAGTCGCGCATCATCAAGCGCTCCGTCGAGGGTGAGATCAACCTCGAGATCGCCGCCACGTTCCTCCAGCGTCATCCCAAGACGACCTTCTACGTGGACAAGGCCGCCGGCGCCGAGCTCACGCGGGTCGAGACGCCGTGGCTGCTCGACGAGGTCCGGTGGACGGAGGAGCTCAAGATCCGCGCGGTGGTCTGGCTGTCGCAGCAGACCAAGTGTGCCATCCTCAAGCTCACTCCGCGCGACTACGCCGAGCACGGCATGTCGTCGCTCGTGGCGCAGTCGGGCTCGCCGGGCGCGTTGAATGGCGAAGTCTTCAACGCCCTTGGCGCCAAGATCCGTGGAAAGAGCAAGCTGCCCCGAGGCAAGCGCACGATCTGCTTCTCGCCCCATCCCGATGACGACGTCATCTCGATGGGGGGTATTCTCCGCAAGTTCGTCGAGAACGAGAACGAGATGGTCGTCGCGTACATGACGAGCGGGAACATCGCCGTCTTCGATCACGACGTCCGGCGCTACGTGGACTTTCTCACGCGACTGGAGCAGGATCGCGGGCTGGAACGGCGGGCGGTGGACTCGCTCGCCGATCGCGTGTTCGGCTTCCTCGAGTCGAAGCGTCCGGGTGACGTGGACATCCCCGAGGTGCAGGACATCAAGCGCATCATCCGCGAGAGCGAGGCCGTGGCCGGCATCGAGGTGATGGGGCTGACGCGGAACAATGCGCGCTTCCTCAACATGCCCTTCTACCAGACTGGCAAGGTGAAGAAGGATCCCATCGGCCCGGCCGATATCGCCATCGTACGCGACCTCCTCAACGAGCTCAAGCCTGAGATCATCTTCGTGGCCGGCGACCTGTCCGATCCGCACGGCACGCACAGGATGTGCAAGGAGGCGATCGACGGGGCGCTACTCGAGATCGACGTTCCGCGTCCCGAGGTGTGGCTGTATCGCGGTGCGTGGCAAGAGTGGAGCGTGACCGAGGCGACGTGGCTGGTGCCGATGTCGCGGGAGGAGTTGCGGCTCAAGATTCAGGCGATCTTCAAGCATCAGTCACAGAAAGACTCGGCGCCCTTCCCCGGCCAGGATGATCGGGAGTTCTGGCAGCGGGTCGACGCACGCAACAAGGATACGGCAGCACTGCTCGACCGACTCGGACTCGCCGAGTATTTCGCGATGGAAGCTTACGTCATCGACTAGGAGCGACTGGTGGCCCGCTTTACCTGGATCGACGTTGTCGTGCTCGTCGCCTATCTCGGCATCACGACTGGTCTCGGCCTGTACGTCGGGCGAAAGCAGCGCGACGCCAAGGATTACTTCGTCGCGGACGGCGCGATCCCCTGGTGGGCCGTCATGTTCTCGATCGTCGCCAGTGAGACGAGCGCGCTGACGTTCATCAGTATGCCAGGGTTGGCGTACGGCAACGCGCTCGGCGTGGGCAACCTCGGATTTCTCCAGGTGGTGGCGGGTTACATCATCGGTCGTTTCGTGGTCGCCGCCGTGCTTCTGCCGAGGTATTTCGCGGGCAACCTCGTCACCGCGTATGCGCTGCTGGAGACCCGCTTCGGCCTCGCCACGCGGCGCTTCACGTCGATCGTGTTCATGATCACGCGCGGCCTGGCGGATTCGGTGCGCGTGTTCGCGACTGCAATACCCGTGGCGCTCATCCTCGGCCCGTCGATCGAGAACAAGGCGCTCGTAATGCCCGCGGCGGTGTTGATCCTCGGCTTCCTGACCGTGTTGTACACCTACAAGGGCGGCATGAAGGCGGTCGTGTGGACAGAGTTGCTCCAGGCGGGCGTGTACATCAGCGGGGGACTTGCTGCGGTGGTCATCCTCGGTGGCCTGGTGCCGGGCGGGTGGGGCGCGATCTGGGATACCGCGTCCGCCGCGGGAAAAACGCAGGCGATCGACTTCAAGTTCACGCTGTCCAACCCACACACCGTCTGGGCGGGGCTGATCGGCGGGGCGTTCCTCGCGATGGCGTCCCACGGGACGGACCAGCTCATCGTTCAACGGCTGATGTCGTCGCGATCCCTCAAGGACGCGCAGCGAGCAATCGTCGGATCCGGATTCGTCGTGTTCTGCCAGTTCTTCCTCTTCCTCTCGATCGGCTTGGGTCTCTGGGTGTTCTATCAGGGCCGAATATTCGAGGGAGGGACGGACCGGATTTTCCCGACATTCATCCTCGAGCAGATGCCGCCGGGTCTGGTCGGACTCATCGTCGCGGCGATCGTGGCGGCCACGATGAGCACGCACTCCGGCGCCATCAATTCGCTCGCCGCGGCGACGACGCACGACATCTACCTTCCGCTCACGAAGCGGTCGGCCGACGATCCCCAGACATTCAAGATGGGGCGGATGTTCGCGCTGATCTGGGGAACGGTACTGACGCTTGGTGCCCTGCTCTTCCCGGCAGATCCGAAGCTTCCGGTCGTCGTCGTCGCCCTCGGCATCGCCTCCTTCACGTACGGCGGGCTGCTCGGCGGATTTTTTCTGGGAATTTTCTGGCGGCGCGCCATTCAGCGTGATGCAATCCTGGGCATGTCCGTCGCAATCTTCACCATGGCATTCATCGTGTTCGCCAAGCCGATCAGCGCAACGTTTCCATCGATGACCGAGACCCTCCGGCCGTTCAC
Organism: Gemmatimonadaceae bacterium; assembly: GCA_046596395.1. GTDB lineage: Bacteria > Gemmatimonadota > Gemmatimonadetes > Gemmatimonadales > Gemmatimonadaceae > AG11. The sequence goes on along the minus strand of JBKJMP010000060.1, from coordinate 547 downwards.
CGGCATCGCGTGGCCGTGGTACGTGTTCATCGGGCTCACGATCACGCTCACCGTAGGAATCATTTCCTCGCTCTTCCATCCCATGCCTCCTCGCCAGCCGGCCACGACATGAGCTTCATCGTCGTTGGCGTGGATGGCGGGGGGACGAAGACGCGAGCGATCGTTGCGGGGGAGAACGGTACCGCACTGGGCGAAGTGGTCGGGCCGGGCAGCGCCGTGCGTCCGGGACAGGCGGAGCACTCCGCCGACGTGATCGCGGCGACGGTGCGCGACGCGCTCGCGTCGTGCGAGATGACCCACGTGGTGCCGAAGGTGGTGTGCATCGGCGTCGCAGGCGCTGCGCGCGATCCGGAGCGGCAGGAGCTCTGGCAGGCGCTGGTCGGTCGTGACATCGCCGAGGAGATCGTGATCCATCCCGACTACTCGATTGCGCTCGACGATGCCTTTGGTGAAGGGCCTGGTATCCTGCTCATCAGCGGGACGGGCTCGGCGTGCTTCGGCCGCGGGCCAAGCGGCGCGACCGCGCGGTGCGGCGGCTGGGGACCGG
>JBKJMP010000006.1:0-2828 GCA_046596395.1 Gemmatimonadaceae bacterium | reverse complement strand
AGCTGGTCGCGCAGCGCACCGCTGCCCGGCCTGCCGCCACGCAGCTTCATCAATCGCGTGGAGGCGTCGCTGGTGGACGCGAACACCTTCTATGTGGTAGCCGACGCACACAAGATCGGCGACTTCACGCCATATGCCTTCGTGACCACCGACCGCGGGCGCAGTTGGCGCTCGATCGCGGGCGACCTGCCGAAGGGCGCGATCGTGTGGGCGTTCCAGCAGGACCACGTGCGCGCCGACCTGTTCTTCGTTGGGGCAGAGAACGGCATCTACTGGTCGCCGAACGCGGGGCGCAACTGGCACCGGCTAAGTGGCGGCGTGCCGACGATTGCCTTCCGCGACATCAGGATCCACCGGCGGGACACCGATCTCGTGGGCGCGACGTTCGGACGCGGGTTCTACGTGCTGGACGACTACTCCGCGCTGCGCGACATCGCGTCCGGCGCGGTGCTGGCCAGCGACGGCGCGCTGTTCCCGGTGCGGGACGCATGGTGGTTCGTGCCGGCGGCTGTGTCGCAGGCGCCCGGACGTCCAACGGCGGGGAGCGACGACTTCACGGCGCCGAACCCGCCGCATGGCGCGCTGATCACGTACTGGCTCAAGGAAGCGCCGACCGGCGCGCGCGAAGCACGGCTCAAGTCGGAGAAGACCGCGCGCGACGCAGGGCGCGACATCCCGTTCCCTGGGTTCGACCAGTTGCGAGCGGAGGCTGTCGAACGCGGCCCGCAACTGTTCGCGCAGGTGAGCGACGCAAGCGGGCGCGCGGTGCGGCGTATCGAGGTGCCGGCCACCGCCGGGATGCACCGCGTGAGCTGGGACCTGCGCGGACCGGTTCCCGATCCGGTGGACCTGAACACCCCGGGCTTCCGTCCGCCATGGGCGGGCGAGCCGCGCGGACCGCTGATGGCGCCCGGGCGGTACAGTGTGGAACTGCTGCTGGTCTCGAGCACGGGAGCGCGTCGGCTCGGCGAACCGCAGTCGTTCACGGTGAAGCCCGTCCCGAACGCGGTGCCGGGCACGGACTACGTGGCGGTCGCGGCGTTTCAGCAGGAGTCGTCGGAACTGATGCGGCGCGTGCAGGGCGTGTCGGCGGAGCTCGAGCGCGCGCGCGATCGCATGCGCTACCTGCGCGCCGCATTTGCGCAGGCGCCGCGGGCCACTCCGGCGCTGGGGCTGCGGATGGACTCGGCGGCGCAGCGCATGGCGGCACTGGCAATGCGGCTCAACGGCGATCCCGCGCGGCAGCAACTGGACGAGCCGAGCGCGCCAGGCATTCGCAACCGGGTCGGCGAAGTGATTTCCGGGCACTGGGACACGCGCCTAACTCCAACGACCACGCATCGCGAGAACATCGCGCTGGCACGCGCGGAGTTGGACGCTGTGGCACGCGATGTTGCTGCGCTGATCGCCGCTGACCTGCGACGCATCGAGTCGGATCTCGACGCGGCGGGCGCGCCGTGGACACCGGGCCGCGCGCTGCCGCCACCGTGACGCCGACCGGCTCCTTCGAGGACGCCGACCGGTTGCACATTCGCATGCTACCCGTCCCCGTGCTGTCGCCCTACCGCACTCGCCCTCTCGACCTTCGCGCCGAACACGACGTCGGCATCGTTTAACGCCATGCTTACTAACGGCCGCACTCCGGCGAGAAAGCCGAGCGGACCATCGCTCGCGAATTCCCACCGAGTTGATACGAACGCCAGCCGCGCCCGCACTGCATTCTTGGAGTAGATCGTCCGCCCATCCACCCTCTGCGCCGTCGGCAGCGGCAACGGCCATCGTCCCGGGATCGAAATGCTTCTCCGAGTCTCCACCGACGCAACCTCACGCCCCTCGAGCGACATGCTTGCCTGGACGCGATCTCCGGACTCGCGCCAATCGAAGCTCGCGAGGTCCTTCGGGATCCCCCACAGCTCACGTCCCCCGACCCGCGACTGCGCGCTGTCCACCCAAATCAGCGGAATCGAATACCCTAACCCACGCCGCCGGCTAAGGACCGGAAGCGCCACGAGCAGCTCCCGATACGCCAGCACGCCGCGCGCCGCGTAATCGACGAAGGCCGCGCCGACGAACACGCGTCCCGCTCCCCCGATCACCCGTGCGCCGTCGGGGACGATGTCGAGCAGATGGCCGAGCCGCCGGCGGGGAACGACGAACGTCGACACCACGAACTGGCCAGCGAGATGCCACGGCTCCGGCGGATAGCGGAGTCCGTCCGAGCCAACGTGCCAGTCCGGCCGTTCAAGGGGCGTAGTCATGCGGTCCGCCAAGCTACTGCACGGACCGATATCTGATGATGCCCTCACCGGATCGAGCGCGCGACAATAGTTTCCGGCTCCCTTTTTCCCGCCCGCAACGTTGGACACGCAGCGCTTCACGCGAGAGCTTCACAACCTCCTGCGAACCGAAATCGACGGCCTCTCCGTCGCCGACAAGGCGGAGATGGTGCGTCGGCACGTCGAGCTCTTCGAGCGCGACCGGGCGTTAATCGACCTGCGGCTCGAGATCGTCCCATTCGTTCCGGGACGGCGGCCCGTTGACGAGCTGCACTCGCCCGGACTCGGCTCGAGCGAGCCGGTGGGACTGCTCAACGCGGTCGATAGCGACCGCATGCTCATTCTCTACCGCCTTGCGAGCGGCGGCGTCTGGCTCGCCAATATGCCGGCGGGGTCGCGGCTGCTTTGCACCATCAATCACGTGGACCATCGCGGGCGGCCGATTACCACGATCCCCGGCTGGAACCGCCGCGAGACGCACCCAGTTCGCATGAGCGACGAGGGCGGACGCGCCGCCGTGCACACGGAGTCGCCGCTGCCGGAGGCATGGCT
>JBKJMP010000642.1:0-6889 GCA_046596395.1 Gemmatimonadaceae bacterium | reverse complement strand
GCGATCGCCGTGACGCGCACGGCAAGACCGGCGGTGAGCACCAGCACCGCCGCCGGATACAGGGGCGGCATGGCGAGGACGATCAGGTAGCCGGCGGCGAACACGCACGCAAACAGGCCCGTCCGCCGAGCGCCGAATATCCGGATCACACGGTCGAGAAGCAGGAAGATGATTGCGATCGCAGCCACCGCGAGACCCATGCGCACCACGCGAGAGTCAATCGGCAAGAAATACGTCGCCGGAACGCCGACGAGCACGGCGATCCCCGCCACCACCACGCGAAACGTCGCCGGACGCTCTGCGGCCTTGACCAGCAGCATCACTCCGATGCCGAGCGCCACGAACAGCAGCTCGTTGACGACCGCTACCATCCACACGGTGTCGGGACCAGTGCGCAGCATGTCATCATAGGCAAACTTCCGAACCGCCAGCACGACGAGTTCGCCGGCGGCGGCCACCAGCCCCATGAACACCGCGAACGTGAGCAGATTCACGGGCGTGCCGTACGAGCGCGTGAGTGCGCCGGGCGTTTCAGGCAGGGACGACAAGCCAGGCCTCCACGAGGCGTCAAGGTTCGTTGTGAATCAGCGCCAACGTCATACGGCACGCAAGGGAGCAGGTGCTGCGCGCAGGTCTTGGCGTGAAGCGCTATGCGCGCTCACTGGGCGAGTAGCGCGTCGCTATGCCATGCACGCCATTCGTCGCAATGGGCGGCCTTGATAGTCGTGGTAATCTCCATCCGCTCTCTCAGGGAATGAAGGCGCCTTCGCGCTGGCACGTGCACCACGTCTTCAGTCTTCAGTCAGCAGAGGCGAGCCACGCCTGCCCGCGAACTCCGTGACGCATACCGCTTCCCGGGCGTCGTTCCGCGCGCGCCTTGTGTACTGCGAGGATGTTCTCCTGGATGCTCGCCATGATTCGATGCGCCCACCAGCCCGCGTACACGTTGAACTGCGTCGAGACCCTGTGTTGGCTGCGAAGCACGAGACGCGTTGCGCGCCCCCCGTTCGAGGACTCGAGCTCGTATGTGTCCGTCAGCACAGCAAAGAAGGGTCCGCCGATCGTCACATGCGGATCGAGGGTCGTTGCCGGAATCGATTCCGTATTGGGATCGATCGAGAAGCTGAGCCGCACACCCGGCGCCCACTCGGTAACGGTCTCCGTGAACACGAGCCCGCCCTCGAATCGCGCACTGCGCACGGCACCGACGCCCTCGCCATTGATGGTCGCACTCACGGGGCGGGGAAAGCCGAGCCTCGTGAAGAGGGCGGGCCGTTGTTCGCCAGCGCGGATGGAATCCACGCTCGCCACGAGCGGCCACACCACGCTCGGCGGCGCCGCGATCAGGATCTCCGTGACCGTCTCCACGAGTCGCGTCGGCGTATCGAGACGCTGCTCGAGCGATCCAACGATGAGTGGCAGCGCGAGGAACGCGGGACGCACACCGCGCAGCCGCGCCATCGCGCTTCCTCCCACCATGCCGCCGACTGACGAGAGGAGAAGGAGCGCCGGCAGCGACATGAAGACGCAGATCGCGCCCTCGAGGCCGAGCAGGGAGGCCGAGATGATCACCAACGTCATCGGTACCCACGGCGCGAAGAAGCGATAGCGCCACGAGGGCGCCTCGACGGTGCTCACGGCAAGGACGCCGAGCACCAGCGGCACGACGAAGATGAAGCCGAGGCTCATGACGACGAACAGTCCGCCCAAAACCTGCGCCTCGGCGACGAGCCGCGAAACGATGCCGTAGCGGGCGCCGGCGATGATGCCGACGATCGAGGTGCGGCTGCGCAGCAACGTGCCCAAGCGACTGATCATCCGCTGGATACGGTTTCGAGTTGGATGCGACTAGTCCGCCAACCCTACCTCGACCTGATTGTCATAGAACACCGGACCATGCCCCAGGTCCGTCTCCCGCTGCGATGTCGTCTGGTTTGCATTCGCCCCATCCTCAGCGAGCTTCCCCCACCAAATGGACGGCGCCCACACCACTCCCTCGCGAATGCTCGGCTCCACGCGCGCCTTCGCGAGGAACGAACCGCGATCGTTGTGCACCGTCACCATCGCACCGACGGGAATCGCACGCCGCTCCGCGTCTGCCGGGTGAAGTAAGACCTCCGGCTCGCGCGTCATGCGCCGGAGCGACGTCACATTCACGAACGTCGTATTCAGGAAGGTGTGCGCCGGCGACGAGATGAGGGTGAGCGGATACCGCGCCACCAACGCCGGATCGGTCTCAATGGACTCGTACGGCGGGATGTACGTCGGTAACGGATCAAATCCCATCTCCTCCAGCCGCGCCGACCGGAATTCGCACTTGCCGCTCGGCGTCAGGAACCCGCCGTCGGCGTACGGCAGGAACGGCGTGGGGACGTTGAGCCGCGTCCATCCGTGCTCGAGCAGCGTCTCCATCGTTACGCCATCGAGCTTCGACGACTGTGACGCCAGCGCCTGGCGAATGAGTGTGAGGTCGTCGTCGAGCATGAGGGGATCGGTCATTCCCATGCGCGCGGCGATCAGGCGGAAGATCTCGCTATTCGGCTTCGCCTCGCCGATCGGCGCGATGCTCGGCCGGTTCAGCGTGACGTAATGATGCCCGTACGCGAAGTGGATGTCCCAGTGCTCGAGCTGTGTCGTGGCGGGAAGGATGATGTCGGCCCAGTCGCACGTATCGGTCTGGAAGTGCTCGAGCACCACGGTGAAGAGATCCTCGCGCGCGAAGCCGCGGATCACGGCATTTCGGTCGGGCGCGACCGCGGCGGGATTGCTGTTGTAGACGACGATCGCCTTCACGGGCGGTCCACCGACGCCGGCGTCCTCACGCGTGAGCGCATCGCCGAGCCGGATCATGTTGATCGTGCGCGCGTGCGGTCCGACGTCCCCGCGCTCGAGCGCCGCCTTGTTGAACTGGAAGTTCGCGGACGTCGAGAGCTGCACGCCGCCGCCGGGCCGGCGCCAGTGTCCCGTCACGGCGGGAAGGCACGCGATGGTGCGCACGGCCATACCGCCGCCAGCGTGGCGCTGAAGTCCATAGTTCACGCGAATGAACGCCGCCTTCGCGCGCCCGAACCGCTCCGCGAGCGAGATGATGACGCTCTCGTCGAGCCCCGTCGTTGTCGCCGTGCGCGCTGGTGTCCACTCTGCGGCACGCGCGCGCATCTCCTCGTGGCCGAGGGTGTGCCGCTCCAGGTAGTCGCGATCCTCGAGCTCCTTCGCGAAGATCACGTGCATGATCCCGAGTGCGAGCGCAGCGTCGGTGCCGGGGCGAATGGGAATCCACTCGTCGCACTGCATCGCGGTGCGCGTCTGGATGGGATCGATGCAGATGATCGGCGCGCCGCGCTCGCGCGCCTTGAGGATGAACGGCCACAGGTGCGGATTCGCCGTGAGCGTGTTGGTTCCCCACAGCAGCACGAGATCACTGTCTGGAACGCCCTCGCCATCGGCACCGACGTTCGCGCCGACGGTCATGCGCATACCGACCGTGCCGGCCATCGCGCAGATGGTACGATCGAGCTTCGATGCGCCGAGGAGATGGAAGAAGCGATGGTCCATCGATGAGCCCTGCACGAGGCCCATCGTGCCCGCGTACGAGTACGGCAGGATAGCCTGCGGTCCGTCGCTCGAATGCGCGATCGCACCGAGTCGAGACGCGATCTCATCGAGCGCCGCATCCCACGTGATCGGCACGAACTGTCCGCGCCCCTTCGGCCCGACGCGTCGCATCGGCGTGCGCAGCCGGTCGTCGTGATAGGTCCGTTCGATATAGCGATTCACTTTCGCGCAGAGAAAGCCTTGCGTGAAGGGATGGTCGGGATCACCGGCGACGCGGGTCGCTCGGCCATCCTCGACCGTGACGAGCATCGCACAAGTGTCGGGACAATCGTGCGGGCATGCGCCGCGGACGACGCCGTTCGGCTCGAGCGTGGTGGCGGTGGCTGGGCTCGCGTCAGTCATGGGCAGGGGGCAGGGAGGCACCCGGAAGCTATAGCCGGCAGGGCCGGCGGACCACAGCGGGTGATTGCCCCACGAGACCAAATGCTAAAGTGTTGCCTTACAGTGGTTTAACGGCATGCCACCGAGCGCTCCCCGAGCCTACTCTATCGTAGGGGTCACGCCGGCGCGACAACGTCTCGTCCCAATAGTCGGGCTCGCGAAGGAAACCGTTGGCCCGCTTTCACTTGGCTCACACACCGCGCACTTGACACGACGTCCTGAGAATCTATGTTTCACGCCGCATGAGCCGGGCACACGAAGCGTGCGCGGACCAACGCGTCATTCACCAAACCCAATCAGGAGAATTACATGAAGCGCCTGGCCCTTGTCGCCGTCGTGCTCCTCGCCGCCTGCAGCACGAAGGAAACCCCAGTGGCTGATACCGCAGCCGCCAACATGGCTCCGGCCCCCGCGATGGCCGCCGACACCATGGCTCCCGCAATGATGACCGATTCCGCGAAGGCTGCTGCTGCGATGGACACCGCCATGAAGAAGGCGGACACGGCGACCAAGAAGCCGTAGTCTTTCGTTCCAGTACCGTAAGGACAGCGGGGCGGCACACTCTCGAGTGTGCCGCCCCGCTTCTTTTCATCGATGCTCGGCCCACCATCGAAAGGCATCCGGCACGCTCGCCTCCGGACGCACCGTTGGGTTCCAGCCCAGTTCGCGCCGCGCACGCTCGGAACTGAATGGGTTGTCGCGCGTGAGGAAATCGACAGCCGAGAACGACACGGCCTTGAACCCGCTGCGTGTGAGCAACGGTGCGATCGTCCGCATGAATGACTCGGCCCCGCGCGCCGCGACGAGCGGCACCGGCAGACGCCGTAACCGAATGCCGAGTCCCAGTGCGCCGAGCCGGAAGAACTCCGCGGACGTGACGTCGAAGTCGTTCGCGAGATTGTACGCACGGCCCCCCGCTGCGTCGGTCACCGCTGCGCGCACCATTCCGTCCGCGACGTTCGCCGCGTGCACGATCGCGAGCGTCGTCCGCCCGCCACCGATGATGGGCGCGACACGGCGGAGCAACGTCGCGACGCGCGGGACGAATTGCCGGTCGTGTCGCCCGTAGATCACGTCGGGACGAACGGCGGTCGCCCAGAGCCGCCCCTCTGCGTGCGCGCGGAGCACCATCGCCTCGGACTCGCGCTTCGAGCGTGCGTAGAAGTTGTCCTCGGCGAGTGGCGCGAGCACGCTGTCCTCGTCCGTGCGTCCGTCCGTCCGATAGCGCGTTGCACCTCCGTACACGGCCACGCTGCTCACGTGCACCATGCGCGCGCCCGCGGCAGCCGTTGCATCGATCGCGTTGCGCGTGCCTTCCACGTTAGGGCGCTGAAACGCCTCCCATCCGCCGGTCGGTGTCACCGCGGCGGCGGTATGGAAGACGACGTCGCGTCCGGCCGCGGCGCGTACGAACGCTTCAGGATCGAGCACGTCACCGCGCACGAGCTCCACTCCCATCGCGCGGAGGTCCTCGGCACGCGCCGGATCTCGCACCATCGCCCGCACCGTGACCCCTTCCGCCAGCAGGCGTTCGACGACATGCCGGCCGACGAGTCCCGTCGCTCCGGTCACGAGTGCTCTTTGCACGTCAGGGCTGCGCGAAGGGCAGAGGACCCACGGTGACGCGCCGCTCGTTCATCGACTCGGCCGTGCCACCTTCCGATGGCCAGCGAGCGATCAGCGTTGTGCCGAGCGCAACTTCACGCCGCACCATCGCCAGCGCGATGCCGCCGAGACGCGGCGATACGACGCCGGTGCGCACGTCGCCGACCTGGTTGCCGCTCTCCTCGTGCAGCGTGGCCGCGAACGGAGGGGGCGCCGTTCCAGCGTCCTCGACCGTCAGTCCGCGAAGATGCTTGTTCACGTGGCCGCGAAAGTGGACGCGCGCGACGGTTTCCTGTCCCACGTAGCAGCCCTTCGTGTACGAGATTGCGTGCAGCTCGTCGAAGTTGGCTTCCTGCGGGATCGTGGTGTCGTCGATGTCGAGCCCCCACTCTGGGCGGCCCGCCTCGACGCGCGCGATCTCCCATGCATCCAGCCCCGCTGGAACGGCACCGTTTGCAACGGCGGATTCCCACAGGGACTCGTACGCACTCGTCGGCATGATGAGCTCGAAGCCGTCCATCGCCAGCTCAGGCGACCGCACGACGAGTACCTTGTCCTCGCCGATGCGCACGGTCGCGTGCTCGTACGGACTGAGCGCGGTGAGTGCGGGCGCCGGCACCCCCGTCACGGCGGCGACGACGACGCGCGATGTTGCGCCGAAGATCCCAAGCGTCCGCAGTGCCGCCGTCTCGTCCACGTGCGGTGCACTGCGAGGGTTCACGAACTTCTTGATCATTTCGGCCCACGCCGCCGCCGCGCGCGGCGGCGCGTCGGTCAGCACACTGTCGCCATCGACGAAGGCGCGCACGTCGGCGATGATCTTTCCCTTCGCCGTGAGCGCAGCGGCATAGCATCCCTGGCCTGACGCGAGTCCGGCGACGTCGTTCGTGACGAGGCCATTCACCATCGCCGCAGCCTGCGTGCCGAGAATGCGCACGCGGCCCCGATGGCTGCGGTCGAACATCGCTGCGTGCGACTGCAGTGCCTCGTACTCCGCTGCGACGCTTGCGTACGCGAGCACCACGCTGCGTCCCCCAACGTCGCCGACCGTTTCACGCGGCACGCGCCCAACCGTCATGACGGACGCTCCACCGGCGCGATACCAACGAGACGCGCGAGGTCGCTCGCGCTCACGCCATCGAGATGCGCGAGCGCCGCGTCCGCCTCGATCGCCACGTGAGCGGGCGCGCCCACCGCGATGGTCCGCAGCCCGGCGGCGCGTGAGGCACGAAGTGCAGGCGTACCTGGGGCGATCGCGATCGAGCGCTCGCGCCTGACGCTCCGGCGT
>JBKJMP010000623.1:0-4322 GCA_046596395.1 Gemmatimonadaceae bacterium | reverse complement strand
CCGACAAGGGCACCATCAGCGGTGAGGATGCGTTTCGTCTCTACGACACCTTCGGCTTCCCGATCGACCTTACCGAGCTGATGGCGCACGAGCGCGGCTACACGGTGGACATCGCCGGATTCGAAGCGGCGCTCGGCCTGCAGCGCACGCGTTCGAAGGACGAGCGGAAGTCGCGCAACATCGGCGTGCTGCGGGAGGGGCTCGACGAGCTCGCGCTCTGGGAGCGACCAAGCGAAGGGAACGGCTCGGCACATCGGTTCGTGGGCTACGACGCGATCGAGATCGAGACGGAGGTCGCCGCACTGCGCCGCCTGGACGGGGACCGTGTGGCCATCCTGCTGAACGAGTCGCCGTTCTATGCCGAGTCGGGCGGGCAGATTTCCGACGAGGGGGAGATCGTGGGCGAGGGGTGGCGGGTGGACGTCGATGGCGTGAAGAAGATCGAGGGGCGGTCCGCCGCACTCGGTCGTCTCAGCGGCGACTTCCACTGGGGCCGCGTGACGGCGCGAGTGCCGAACGAGCGCCGTCGCGATACCGAGCGCAATCACACGGCGACGCACCTGCTGCACGCGGCGCTGCGCGAAGTGCTCGGTGATGCGGTGCATCAGGCGGGCTCGCTGGTGGCGCCCGACCGGCTGCGCTTCGACTTCACGCATCACGGCCCGGTTCCACCGGCGAAGCTGCTGGAGGTGGAAGCGATCGTGAATCGCGAGATCTGGCATGCACATCCCGTCGTGTGGACGGAGATGCCGTATCCGGAGGCGCGGGCAAAGGGTGCGATGGCTCTCTTCGGCGAGAAGTACGGCGACGTCGTGCGCGTGGTGGACGTTCCGGGCGTATCGATGGAGCTTTGTGGCGGAACGCACGTGCGGAACACGAGCGAGATCGGGCTCTTCGTGTTCCTGAGCGAGACGGGCGTAGCGAGCGGTGTGCGCCGCATCGAGGCCCTCACCGGGCCGGGCGCGTTCGCGCGGATGCGATCGCGCGAGGAGGCGCTCGCTCGGGTGGCGGAACTCGTGAAATCGCCGGTCGATGGCGTGGAGCGCCGCGTCCAGCAGTTGATGGACGAGCGTCGCACGCTCGAGAAAAAGCTCGAGGAAGCGATGCGCGGCGGTGGTGATGGGCTGCAGCAACTGATCGCCGCCGCCCAGCCGGTCGGGGCGGGTGCGGTGCCGCTCGTCATTGGGGAGATCGCGGTGCCGGACATCAAGGCACTTCAGGCGATGGGTGACGTGCTTCGCGAGCAGATGCGGAGTGGCGTGGGCGTGCTTGCCGCGAGGTTGGACGACGGGAAGGGCGCGCTGCTGGCGGTCGTGTCGGACGATCTTCGCGACAAGGGCGTGCGCGCCGATGCGATCGTGCGTGACGTCGCCGCGGTGGCCGGTGGACGCGGGGGCGGAAAGCCGCACATGGCGCAGGCGGGTGTCCCTGATGTGGCGCGCCTTGCCGACGCGCTGGCGCAAGCACCTGCACTGATTGCCGCCATCCTGGACCACGCATGACGGTTGGCGACTGGCTTCGCCAGCGCTCGCCCCGTCCGCCCGCCGCCCTGGCGGCGCGCATCGACGACGTCCTTGGCGCGTCACTCGACGAGCCGGCGGAGCAGGTGTCTGAAGTGTTGCTGCGCGCCGGGGAGGGGCTCGTCAGCGCGCTGCGACTTGCAAACAGTACCAACCGCGATTCCGCGCTCGACCTCCTTACCGCGGATGCGCTGGTGACGTACGCGTTCGAAGGGGCCGGCTCGTCGCCACAGGACATCGAGGAGCGCGCAGCCGTGGCGATGAAGCGCATCGCGCTCCTCGGCGCGCCGGAACCGGCGGGCGCGTGATCGACATCCATTCGCACCTCCTGCCGGGGGTGGATGACGGGTCGAAGTCCGTCGAGGTCTCGCTACCCGTGCTGGAGCGGTTCGCGGCGGATGGGGTCGAGTGCCTCGTGCTCACGCCGCACCTCGTTGCCTCGGAAGCGGCGCGTGCGCCGTACGAGCGGAACCTCGCCATCTATGAGGAACTCCGCGCCGTAGCGCCCAGAACCCTCGAGCTGAAGCTTGGCTGGGAAATCATGCTCGATGAGCCGAACTGCGACCTCCGCGCTGCCCACCTGCATCTTGGCGGCTCGACGGCGGCGCTCGTGGAGTTTCCGCATCATGGCGTCCCCGTGACCGCAGGCGACGAACTGTATCGCATTCGCTGTTCGGGGGTCGTCCCGGTGCTTGCGCATCCCGAGCGGTACTACGGGTGTACCGTGGATCGCGTCATCGAGTGGCGCCGCGCGGGCGCGGTGATCCAGATGGATACGGGGGGACTGCTCGGTAAGGGATCGATCTCGCGGCTCTCGCGCGCACTCGTGGAGCAGGGACTCGTGGACATGTTCGCAAGCGACAATCACGGCGACGCACGCTCGTTGGCGACGGCGCGGGATTGGTTGCAGGAAGTCTCGACGCCCGAGCATGCAGAGTTGCTGACGCGCACGAATGCGATGCTGTTGCTTGCAGGCTCTCCGTTGCTCCCCGCTCCCGTGCTTCCGTCCATCAGTGGCGTCTTTGGGCGGCTGCGGGACCTCTTTCTCTCGCGCCGATGATCGGCCAGACGCCATCATGAATCCGTCCTTTTCCACGTCGCTCCGGGAGCTGGCCGCACTCGCCGAACGTGTCGCCGAGGAGATGGGGCCGGATCTCGATCGCGCGCTCGAGATGGTGCAGGCGACCGTGGAGCGTCACGGCACGCTGTTCTTCTGTGGCAACGGTGGCAGCGCCGCAGACGCGCAGCACATGGCCACGGAGTACGTCGTGCGATACATGCGCACGCGCCGAGCGTACCCGGCGATCGCGCTGACGACGGATACGTCGCTGCTGACGGCGGCGGGGAACGACATGGGGTTCGAACAGGTGTTCGCGCGGCAGATCGAGGCGCTGTCGAAGCCGGGTGACCTCCTGATCATCCATTCGACGAGTGGCAATTCTCCCAACGTGCTTCGCGCCGCGGAAGCCGCGCGCGAGCGGGGGGTGGAGGTGCTCGCGTTCAGCGCGCGCGATGGCGGCGCACTTCGCGCGCTGGCCGATCACAACATCGTGATTCCCACCTCGCGCACCGATCGCGCGCAGGAGCTGCACCTGTGCATAGAGCACATCATCTGTGATCTCGTGGAGCAAACCCTGTGATCGACCTTCGTGGACGTCGTGCGCTGGTGACTGGCGGGTCGCGCGGCATTGGCGCGGCAACGGCGCGATTGCTCGCGCAGGCGGGCGCCGACGTCATGATCGGGTATCGCTCGCGCGCAGCCGACGCGAACGCCGTGGTGGCGGACCTGGCGGAGTTCGGCGTGAAGGCCGGCGCCCATGCCTCCGATATCGCGACCCGTGACGGTGCGGACTCCCTCGTCGAGGCCACGCTCCGCGAGCTCGGTGGACTCGACCTGTTCGTGGCGAATGCCGGCATCTGGCCCGTCACGGAAACGAGCGTGGGCGACATGGAGGACGACCGCTGGGCGAACACGATGCGCGAGAACGTGGACTCGATGTTCTATACGACGCGGTCGGTGGTTCGCGTCATCACGAATGGTGGTCGCATCGTGCTCGTCTCGAGCACGGCGGGGCAGCGTGGCGAATCGATGCACGCCGATTATGGCGCGAGCAAGGGCGCGATGATCTCGTTCACGAAGTCGCTCGCCATCGAGCTCGCGCCGCGCGGTATCACGGTCAACTCCGTGGCGCCGGGCTGGGTGGACACGGAGATGTGCGCCGAGCCGTACGCGGGAGACGGTCGCGAGCGCGTGGCGCGCGGGATTCCGCTGGGGCGCATCGCGACGCCGGAGGACATCGGCGGGCCGATCGTGTTTCTCTGTTCGTCGCTCGCGCGGCACATTACCGGCGAGATCATGAACGTGAACGGCGGCAGCGTGCTCTGCGGATGATCGTCATCCTCTTCACGGGCGGGACGATCGCGATGAAGCACGACGCCGCCGCGGGCGGCGCGGTACCGACGCTCACGGGCGACGAGATTATTGGTTCGACTCGGGGTTTGGACAGCGTTGCGGACGTCGAGGTCGATCAGTGGGGTATGTATCCTGGCCCGCACATGACCGTGGCGCGAATGTGGGAGGTGCGCAACCGGATCGTGGCGCACCTTGCACGTCCGGAGGTCGATGGCGTGGTGGTGACGCACGGAACGGATGCGCTCGAGGAGAGTGCGTACATCGTTGCGCGCTCGGTGCCCGCCGACAAGCCGATTGTGTTCACGGGCGCGATGCGTCCGGCGAGCGATCTCGGTTGGGATGGCCCGGCGAACCTGCTCGATGCGGCGCGGGCGGCGGCGAGTCCACTC
>JBKJMP010000595.1:0-4788 GCA_046596395.1 Gemmatimonadaceae bacterium | reverse complement strand
CGCAAGCTCATGCAGTACATCCGGCTGCACAACAAAACCTGTCAGCCCATTCGCTGGGCTTACAACAATCCCAAGCACCGCATTCGTGCTGGTTGAAGTTCACTTACAGTCCACTAGAGCCGTGGTTCGGGTTCAGCGTCAGCACGTTCCGCGGTCAGGGCTTCCCGAGATAGCAGGGACAACTCGAAGAACCGCGTATCCATCAACTCGTCGGGACGATACCGCTCGACAGGGGCGAACCCCAACGACCGATACAGCGCCTGCGCGGCGAGCATGTCATCGAGCGTCCCGAGCCGCAGGGTCGCATACTCGCGCAAGCGCGCCCCCGCGATCACCGCGTCCATCAGCGCTCGCCCCACGCCGCGGCCACGCCACTCCGCGTCCACGAACATCCGCTTCACCTCGGCCACGCGACGATCGATTGGACGTAGCGCGACGCATCCCACGCCGACGTCGCCGGCGACCGCGAGCCAGATGCCCCCACGCGGCGGCGCGTAGACACCAGGCATGCGCGCCGCATCGTCGTAGACATATTCGACACCCGGCGTCGTCGCGCGGGCGTCGCCGTGCGCGCGCACGAGGCGGCGTACCTGCTCGATGTCCTCCTCGGCGGCTACTTCACGAACGACGTACGCGCTCGGCATGCACTCACGCTCGGTCGCTGCCCGCCGGCTCATCCGGCAGGGCGTCGCCCGCGATGCTCGACGTGAGGGCGTCGAGGGCGCGCAGGATCTCGCGGAGTCGCGCGATCATCTCGAGCGCCTCGGGCGGCAAGTCGTCTCCATCGGCCGCCGCCTTCGAAACGTAGTTCTCCAGCTGTTGCAGCTGCGCGGCGAGCCCCGCTCGCGGGTCGGCCGGTTGCGTCGCGTCCTCGCCTGCGGTCATGTCGCGTCCTCGTGAACGTGGGCGGTCAGAATTTGGGACGCCGTCCACCGGCGCCCTTCAGCGAGCACGATCGGCGACTGCACCGCTGCCGCTTCGACGCACAGCATGCGGGCCGCTCCGCCCGGCTCCATGTCGGCCAATGCAGCGGCCCCCTCGGGGCCCGGATTCCAGACGACGATATCGGAGTATCCCTCCTGCTCCGCGCGTATCGACCGGCCGCGCTCGCGTAACGTGAGCGGCGCATGTGCATCGAGGTAGACTCGGTCGATCTCTCCACGCACACGAATCACCTCGTCGGTGTCGAACACAAGATTGCCGGGTGCGCCAGACTCGCGATAGCGCGAACCGTGCAGCCCCACGAGCTCCGCTTCAGCCACGTTCTCGACGCGCAGATAGGTATGCAGCGCCGACGTGAAGGTGAGCGTGTCGGAGCCTGTGTTCTCGACTGCGAGGGTGACACCGAGGTGATCACCGCCGACGCGTACTGTCAGCGTTGCCAGGAACGAAGCGGGCCAGATCGAGCGGGTCGCATCGGAGTCCGCGAGCGCGAAGCTCGCGACGGCGGCGCTCCCTTCGTGACCGTGACCAACAAGCGTCCAGTCGCTCGTTCGCGCGAATCCATGGCGCGGTAATGGCCCCTCGGCGGCGAATTGCGGGAAGATCACCGGAATGCCGCCGCGGATCGCGGCGCCGTGCCGGAACCCGGAGCGCGCGCTGAGGAAGAGCCGCTCCACGCGATCGACGGCCGGGCGCCAGGACGTCGCATGGGCGCCGAGCAGGTAGACCTCCGCCGAGGCGCCATCGTGTGCGTCGAGCACCACCTTCGGGAGCCCGCCCTCGCCTTCAACGACCTGCGGCATGGGGCTGCCGCGCGCTAGAACTCGCGCTTCTTCATTTGCTGGAAGAGATCCTTCGCATCGGACGCGGCGGCTTCCTCCGCTTCAGTGTGCGTCGGGCGGGTCGCATCCAGCGTGGCGTCGTACGTGCGGTTCTTCTTCGGCTTGGCAGCGGCGGCGGCGGCGGCCGTCCGTCTGAGCAGGGCCTTCATTTGCGCTTCGTTCATTGCCTGGGGCTCCTTGAGGGGAAGGCCGATTGCTGCAAAGTAGCAGCCATGCGTCACCGGACGTAGGCCGCGAACAGGAGGTCGAGCTCCGCATCCGGGTCGGCACACACCCCCTCGTGCACGGGTGAGCTCTGGAGGACGTCGGACCGCGGAGCCGTCAGCCAGTGAAAGCGCTCCGAGGGCGGCGCGAGCGCCACCGGGCCGGCGCTCGCTTGGCCCGCACAGATGGCTGCACATGAAAGCAGGTAGCGTGAGAGCAACTGCGGATCGACCCCGGGGGCAAGGACCGCCAGTCGGCTGGGATCCGTCACCGTTCGGAGCGCGAGAAACTCCAGCGTCCGCGCGTGCAACACCACGCCAACGTTCGCGAAGGCGCCAAGGTGGACGCTCGGCACGACGCGGAGGATGGCGAAGTCGTAGTCGACGCGGTTCCGAGCACTCATCGGCGGGCCGCGAGGTGTTGCGGCGTCTCGATGCGAAGTTGCTCCTGCGCGCGCATGGCCTCCCCGAGCCAGATGTCTCGAGCCTCGAGGCGCTCACGGAGGTAGCGCACGTAGCGCTCGCGCGCCGCGCCGGGGGATGCGAAATCGCCAGATCCGGCAGCGGTATCCATCAGGAGGTCGTCCGGGACCGCCGCGACGATGCCAGCGATCGACTCGTGCGTCACCCGCGGCGCGCACGCGGCGTTGGCGGCGGAGAGATCGCCCGCCGAGGCGAGGAGCACGTGCGAGCGGATGAGCTGGAATGGCGTGCGCGTGCGGCTATCGTCGACGGACGCCCAGTCGTGATGCACGTACAACGCGGCGCCATGGTCGATGAGCCACGCGCTTCGACGCCAGATGAGCAGGTTCGGGTTACGGTGCGTGCGGTCCGGGTTCGTCGTGAACGCATCGAGCCATACTATTTGCGCCGCGAGCCCGGGATCGATCAGCTCGCCAGCAGCAGACGGGTCGAAATTGAACGCGCCCTCGAGGTAGCGGTTGCCGACGTTGGTCCCGTGGCTTCGTCGCAGGAGATCCTGGATCTCGGGATCGGGCTCACTGCGCCCGAACCGCGATGAGACGTCCACAATGGCAAGCTCTGGGGTGGGGAGGCCGAGCGCGCGGGCAATGCCGCCGACGATGATCTCGGAGATGAGCACTTTGGCGCCCTGCCCCGCGCCCCGGAACTTCACGACGAACAGTCCACCGTCCTCCGTATCCACGACCGCCGGCAGCGACCCTCCTTCGCGCAACGGCTGGACGTAGCGCGAGGCGGCGTGTCGCGGAATTCCCGTCACTCGTGCCCACCAGCCGGCGCCTCGCGCCGGTCTCCCTGATGGGGGGGAGAGGACATCACGAGGAAGCGAACCACGTCGTTCGTCTCGTTGCGCGCCTGATGTGCATTGCCTTGCGGAAGCTCGATGCCGTAGCCCGCGGGCAGCTCGTGCCGCGCGCCTTCCACTTCGATGACCAGGGTTCCACTCAGGACGTAGAAGAACTGGCGAGCGCGAGCGTGCCAATGTCGTTCCTCGCACATTCCGGGCGGCATGTGTTCCTCGATGACGCTGAGGCCGAGGGTACGAACGAGATGCCATCCTTTGCAGCTATCGCCCCACTCGTACTCGTCGGCGCTGGCGGTGGAAATGGGCATCGGTATCATCTCGTCCCCCGTGTCGGTGGCTGACGCAAGATGGGCGGTGCATTCGTTCGGTGCCAGCCCATCGTGCAGGTCGCGAGCGAGAGTGCAGCGGGATCTAAGACGTTGCGAAGAATTGATTTAGGTCAATTCACGACGCGTTGACGCCGAGGGCATAACCGACTACTTTAGTCTCATATCGCCCACGCTCGCATTTTATGCGTCGCTGCCGCTGCGCGACGCCGTCCGAATTCGCGACGCGCTCGAGGTGATACGCCCCAATACGGTCGGGAGATTTCGTCATGAGTTCGTCCATCGATGCGCTGGTCAACCGTGAGTATCAGTACGGGTTCGTCACGGACGTCGAAACCGACACGATACCGCCGGGACTCAGCGAGGACGTCGTCCGGCTGATCTCGTCGAAGAAGGACGAACCCGCGTGGCTGCTGGACTGGCGCCTCAAGTCGTACAAGCGCTGGCTCACGATGCGCGAGCCGCACTGGCCGAACGTGACGTATCCGCCCATCGACTACCAGGAGCAGTCGTACTACTCGGCGCCCACGTCGGTGACGCCGCTGCAATCGCTGGACGACGTCGACCCGGAGCTTCGTCGCACGTACGAGAAGCTCGGCATTCCGCTGAACGAGCAGAAGTTCCTTTCGGGGGTGGCGGTCGACGCGATCTTCGATTCGGTCAGCGTCGGCACGACGATGAAGAAGGAGCTCGGTGAGCTCGGTATCATCTTCTGCTCGCTCGGCGAGGCGGTGCGTGAGCATCCCGACCTGGTGAAGAAGTACCTCGGTTCGGTGGTGCCGTTTTCCGACAACTTCTTCGCGGCGCTGAACTCCGCGGTGTTCTCCGAGGGCTCGTTCGTGTACGTGCCGAAGGGGGTGCGCTGCCCCATGGAGCTGTCCACGTATTTCCGCATCAATGCGGAGGGCACGGGGCAGTTCGAGCGGACGCTGATCATCGCGGACGAGGGCTCGTACGTCTCGTATCTCGAGGGGTGCACGGCGCCAAAGCGGTCCACCACGCAGCTGCATGCCGCAGTCGTCGAGCTCGTGGCGCTGAAGGACGCGACGATCAAGTACTCGACGACTGCGGCATGCAGCGCCACGAGCTCGACGACTGCGGCATGCAGCTGCGTGGTGGACCGCTTCGGCGCCGTGCACCCCTCGAGATACGAGACGTACGAGCCCTCGTCCGCGATGATCAGCGTCCGC
>JBKJMP010000274.1:0-5172 GCA_046596395.1 Gemmatimonadaceae bacterium | reverse complement strand
GCGGGCTATCGGCTCCACATCACCGAGCGTGAGCACGCGCCCCGCTCGCTCGGCATAGAGCCGCGACGCCTCAGGCACGCACTCCGTGCGATTCCACTCGGCGAGGAGACACGCCAGCCACGTGCATCCGGTGGACTCCGGCCCGGTAACGCAGATCCGCCTCACGTCGTGGCCACCATCGACCGTCGCCAGTCGAGGTAGCCGCGGATCGCGAGGACGAGAAACACCGCATAGAGCACCGCGGTGATGTACAGGCCCTTCGAATGGAACATGCCGACGTACAGCACGTCCACGAAGATCCACACGAGCCAGTTCTCGACCTTCTTGCGCGTCATCATCCACTGCGCCACCAGGCTCGTGCTCGCCAGGAATGAATCGAGGATCGGCAGGGACGCGTTGGTCATCGCCTGGAGGAGAAGCCCGAGCGTGAGCCCTCCCGTGAGCGCGATGCCGGCGAGCACCGCGCCGAGCGGGCGGCCGGTGCGCGTAACGCGAAGCTCGGTGCGGTTCTCGCCACCATGCAGCCACTGGTACCAGCCGTACACGGACAGCACGCCGAAGATCACCTGAAGGCCCATTTCGGCATAGAGCTGGACGCGGTAAAACACCACGGCGTAGAGAGCGACATTCACGATCGCCGTTGGCCAGCTCCAGATATTCTGCCGAGCGCTGAGGTACACGCTCCCAGCGCCAATGATGGCTGCGATCAGCTCGAGTACACTCAACGAGTGGCGCGCGGCAGGGTGACGCTGAAGGCCGAGCCTTCTCCGACAGTGCTTTGCACGGTGAGCGTGCCCCCCATCCCCGCCGCGAGCTGGCGACTGATCGCGAGCCCGAGTCCGACCCCCTGTCGCGCCTCTCGCATGAGGTGACGGTCGATCTGCACGAAGGGCTCGAAGATCTCGTCCACGCGATCGGGCGCGATGCCGCGTCCGGAATCACGCACCACGATGCGCACGCGATCGCCCTCAGCGTGACACTCTACGGCGAGCGCCCCCTGCTCCGGCGAGAACTTGCACGCGTTGCTCAGCAGGTTGACGAGGATCTGGCGGAGCTTCTCACGGTCTGCGATCACCGCGAGGTCGCAGTTGCCCACGTTCGTGTACGCGATGGCCTTGGCCTCGATCTCCAGCTGGAGGATCGGCTCCGCCTCGGCGATCACCTCGGCCACCGGTACCTGGGTGAGGTTCCACTCCACCTGCCCCGCCTCGAGCCTCGTGAAGTTGAGCAGGTCGTTCACGATGGCCAGCAGGTGACGTTCGCTGCGGCGGATGCGTGCGATGTCCTGCGCCTGGAGCGGCGTGAGCGGACCGCGAATCCCCATCTCGAGCATCTGCGCGTAGCCGTCGATCGCGTTCAGCGGCGTCCGGAGCTCATGGCTCATCATCGACAGGAACTGCATCTTCGCGCGATTCGCCTCGTCGGCGTGCGCGCGCGCACGGTCCGCGTCCTCGGCCGCGCTCTCCGCCTGCGCGCGAGCCTGTTCCTCGAGCACGAGCAGTCGCTCCCGCTCGGTGTCCACGCTGCGAATCTCGACCGCGCTTCGCAGCACGAGCGTCATCAGGAAGGCGATCGTGAACAGGGTGAGGATCGCGATGCCGCTTTCGCGGGAAAACAGCAGGCTCTCGCGCCCGCGCAGCCAGAGGAAGCCGAACAGCAGCGGTACGAGGATCGACGCGGGCAGCATGCGACGGGCGAGAATGCCACCGATGTCCTCCCCGGTGACGAACGCCATTGGTCCACTGGACGTTCGGCTGAAGAGGATGCCAAGATGCAGGGCGGTAAAGCCAAGCGCCGTAATGAGCGCCATTTCCGCGGCGGTGTCGAAGGCATACAGGTCGCGCGCGCCATAGAGATGACCGACCAGCGCCAGCGACGCAATCGCGAGACCGACAGCCGCGAGCACCTGCGATGGACGTCGCTTCCCGCGCACTTCCACGCCGCCGAGCAGCAGGGCCATTCCCGCGAGTGTGAGGCAGATGGTCGAATTCGTCGCCATGAGGCCGAGCGGCCGATACGGATACCGCGCAAGCTCGGCCAGGAAGAAGACCCGGTCGAACCACGTCGAGAACCCCGAGAGGCGCTCGACGAGCGACACGACGCCGATCATGCACGCGATGCCGGCAAACACGAGCATCGTGCGCCGGGCGCGCACTGACGCCTCCTCCGAGCGGCTCAGCCATAGCGCGACGCTCGCCATGACAATGCCCACCGACGCATTTGGCAGCATCGGGGTGCGATCGGGCGGAAAACTGCGAAGCGCTGGAATGCCAAGCAGCCAACTCACGAACACGGTCACGCCAATGAGTCCTGCGACGATCGCACCCGTTTCGGCGATACGCGCCGTTCGTCCCGTGCCGCCCCGAAGGAGGGCGTCGCGGGACATTCGACGATGCGAACCGGAATTGGACAGTCTTTCGCTCACACACTCCCGATCACAGGTGCAAACTTCTGCGGGTGGCTCAGGATGACAAACTAAGCGCTACGTTTAATGCATGCAGACTGACCCCGAGACTCCGCCGCCGCTCGCGACCCTGATCGCGCATACCTTGCGGTCGAAGCGCACGGAGATCGTTCGGCGATGGCTGGACCGCATCGTCGCCCGCGTGACCCTCGCGCCGAACCACGTCTTCCCCACGGAAGCCCTGCTCAACCACGTGCCGCTGCTCATCGACGGCATCGCGGATCACTTGCAAGCACAGCCGGGCGCCAACGCCGAGGGCACCGGGCCTGTCGAGGCGAAGGCGATGGAGCTCGGAGCGCTTCGCTTCGCGCAGGGCTTCGATGCCTACGAGATCCTGAAGGAGCACGAAATCCTCGGCGGCATTCTCTACACCGCGATGCGCGAGTCTCTGGCGGAGGAGGCGGCACATGACGTGTCCCCCGATGCGGTCGCGTACTGCTGGCAGCGCGTGGCGGACGCAACCGAGCGCATCCGTCAATCGACGATGATGCACTTCCTCCGCATCTCGGCCGAACAGGTCCGGGCGCGCGAGGAACGTCTGCGCCGCTTCAACCGCATGGTCACGCACGAGCTGAAGAACCGTATCGGGGCGATTCGCGGTGCGTCGTCGCTCCTTGCCGAACCGTGGCTCGAACCCGAGCAGGCGGCCCGCTTCCAGCGTATCATCTCGCAGAATGGGGAGGCGCTCCAGCGCGTGCTCGAGAACCTTACTGCAATTTCGCGCCTCGACACCGATAGCCGACAGCAGCGCAACGTGCTCCTGCCGCAGGCAGCCCAGGAGATCGCGCGACAACTGCGCGATGCGTCCAAGCTCGGGAGGGTCAAGGTCGTGCTCGACGACGCACTGCCGACGGTGGAGGTGGATGCGGCGTCCGTGGAGCTGGCACTGACGAATTACGTCTCGAATGCGATCAAGTACGCCGACACCGCGAAGGACCACCGGTGGGTGCGCGTGAGCGCGGAGCTCATCGTCACCACCGCCGAGCGGCCCGGAGAGCTGATCGTGCGCGTGAGCGACAACGGACTTGGCGTCCCTGCCGACAAACGCGAGCAACTCTTCGAGCAGTTCTTCCGCGCCCATACCATCACGGGTGTCGAAGGGACGGGGCTGGGCCTCAGTATCGTCAAGGAGACGGTGGAATCGCTCGGTGGACGCGCGTGGGCCGAGTTCCCGGAGGAAGGAGGCAGCGTGTTCTACTTCTCCCTCCCATCACGGCGCGAGGAAGACGCGGCGGCGGCAGGCACGCGGCGCATCGAGGCTAGCGAAGCCACACGTACACCACCGGACAGAACGTGAACGCGTTCTCGAACGACGCGCGGTCGGCGTTCGAGGGAAACCCTGGCATCGTGCACTCGCGTAGATCTCCATCGCCTCGAGCTCGCACTCGCCGATTCCGCCATCGTTGCCGACGACGATCTCCCGCACCTGCGGCGCGATGCCACCCTTTCGCGCGCGGATCGTGGGCGCTCGTTGCCCCGCTCGCCCGCTACGTTTATACTGTCGTCTAGACATTCGTCCGGACGGCAACGTGACCGAAGCGGTTCTCGACATCAAGCAATGGGGCAACAATCTCGGTGTTCGGCTACCCGCCGCCGTCGCGAAGGCAGCGAACCTCCGGGTTGACCAGCGGGTGCGCGTTTCCGTCGAGGGCCGTCACGTGGTCATTTCGCCGGTCGGTGACACGCCGTTGACGCTCGAACAGCGGCTCGCACTCTTCGATCCGGTGCGCCATGGCGGTGAGGCGATGATCACCCCGAGGGTGGGCGCCGAGCGGTGGTGAGTAAAAACCGATCCACGAAGCGTTCGCGCGAAGAATGGGTGCCGGACCGCCAGGACGTCATCTGGATCGATTGCAATCCGCAGGTCGGGCGCGAAATGCGCGACGTGCATCCCTTCCTCGTCCTCTCGTCGCGCGCCTTCAATGAGCGGACGTCACTGGTGATCGGACTTCCGATGACGACAGCGGCATACAACGCCGACAACCCCTTTGCCGTCGCCATTGGACCGGCGGTGGGACGCAAGACGGGAATCAGCTACGTGCTCTGTCATCAGCCGAAATCCTTCGACTGGCGGCTGCGCCGCGCGCGGCCACATCCGCGCAGATGTGTGCCGGATCCGTCGTTTGCCGAGGCGCGCGAACGCCTCAGCCAGATCGTCCAGCTCGACGACTGACCTCGCCGGCGCTCACCGCGGCCGCATCGGAGCCATGAGGTGCTCAACACCGGTGGACAGCGCCGGCGCCTCCGCCGACGTCCGCCACGGCACCTTCGGCCACCATGGCGTGGGCCCCGTCACGCGCGACGGCTCGATCCACTCGCCGGGACGCGGCGTGGCCACGAGCACGCCCTCCGCCTTCGCGGCGACGAGCACGCGCTCGATCGGTTCGATCCAACTGTGCATCGCGAGATCGAAGCGTCCCCAGTGCACGGGGAGCATCACCTTCCCTCGCACGAGACGATGCGCGCGCACCGCCTGCTCGGGGCCGAGGTGCACGTCGGCCCAGAGGGCGTCATACTCGCCGACTTCGATCATCGTGAGGTCGAAGGGCCCGAGCCGCTCACCGATCTCGATCATCGTGTCGTCCAGTGCGGTGTCGCCACTGTAGTAGACGCGGTGGGTTGGGCCCGCAATGGACCACCCAGCCCAGAGCTTGCGGTCGGCGTCATTGATCCAACGTGCCGAGAAGTGCCGCGACGGCGTCGCCGTG